>DYZU01000203.1 GCA_022735835.1 Thermincola sp.
CCGGGTATATTCCTTCAGGGCGGCAACAACTCAGCCAGCAAACCACTCACGCTTACGCGTTCGTGGGCTGGCTGACGTCAGACTCGCCCTTGCGGAACACACCCGGCCCTTTCCTTTAATTATGCGTAAAAACTTATCTTTTACTTTTCGGACAGCCCCAACCGATAGTCCAACCTCCAACTTCCAACATCCAACTTCCAATATGGGGCCGGTGGACGATATAACGCCGCTCTCCGGAACACACCTGCCTGTCCTTTTTGCTAAAACAGTTTTGTCCACAAATCCATTAGAGCATCTATGCAAAAAAATTCATATGGTTAGTTTTCACTTCTGCAGGAAATTGCATATTTTTATAGAAAAGATATTTCAAGAGAGGTGATATTATGAACAATTCGGGCACTCAGAGCGAACTGGAGGTAATTCTGGACTTCACTCATGACGCAATTATTGCGGTAAATCAAAAGGGAGAAGTCACATTATTTAATCCTGTCGCCGAAAGAATAACGGGCTATAAAGCCGAAAATGTGCTGGGCAAACCCGTGACGGCTGCCATTCCAAACTCCAGACTGCCGCAGGTATTAAAAACCGGTCAGCCGGAACTCAATCAACAGCAAAAACTGGGAGATGCCACCATTGTTACCAACCGCGTTCCGGTGAAAGACCGCCAGGGCAGGGTGGTCGGAGCAGTGGCGGTTTTTCGCGATATTACCGAGATGAAGGAACTGGCCCAGCAGATCACTGACCTCAGGGAAGTAAGAAGCCTGCTGGAAGCAATCCTCTATTCAACACACGATGCTATCTCCGTGGTAGACGAGAAGGGTTACGGTATATTTATCAACCCTGCCTATACCAGGATCACGGGGCTTACCGAAGAGGAGGTCCTGAACAAGCACTGTACGGTTGATATCGCCGAAGGCGAAAGTATGCACATGAAGGTTTTGCAGACCCGCAAACCGGTGCGCGGGGTGAGCATGAAAGTAGGGCCGAACAAGAGGCCTGTGGTCGTCAATGTTGACCCCATTATCATTAACGGGGAATTGAAAGGAAGCGTGGGGGTCATTTATGATGTTTCGGAAATCCGGAAACTCACCGAGGAACTGGAAAACGTCAAAAGCCTGATCAGGCGCATGACTGCCAAGTACACCTTTGATGACATAATCGGGGAAAGTGAGCTCATCAGGGCGGCACTAGCCCAGGCCAGGCATGCCGCGGATACTCCCGCCACAGTTTTGCTGCGGGGGGAAAGCGGGACCGGGAAAGAACTGTTTGCCCATGCCATGCATAATGCCAGCAGCAGGAGCAGGGGGCCGTTTGTCAGGGTCAACTGCGCGGCCATTGCGGAGTCTCTGCTGGAAAGCGAACTCTTCGGTTATGAAGAGGGCGCTTTTACCGGAGCTGTACGGGGCGGGAAGAAAGGGTACTTTGAAGAAGCAAACGGGGGCACTATCTTTCTTGATGAAATCGGTGACGTTAATCTAGGCGTCCAGGCCAAGCTTCTCAGAGTTTTGCAGGAGAAAGAAATCATTCGGGTGGGTGGGACGAAACCTGTGCCGGTAGATGTGCGGGTAATTGCCGCCACCAACGCCAATCTGGAACAGCGGATAAAAGAGGGCAGTTTCAGAGAAGATTTATATTACCGGATAAATGTGGTTCCGATTTTTATTCCCCCTCTGAGAGGCCGCAAGGAAGACATCCCGTTGCTTACGGCCCATTTCCGCAGGAAACTGGGTCAGGAGTTTGGACGCAAAATAGCCAAGATAGACCCGGAAGTATTGGAAATTTTTATGGATTACGACTGGCCCGGCAATGTCAGGGAGCTTGAAAATGTCGTGGGCAGAACCATCATAAACATGAACTACAATGAAGATATTATACTCCCTCATCATGTGCCTGCCCTTAACAGGGGTGTTCAGGTCCCCGGGCCTGCTGCGGCCGACGGGCTGATAAGAGAACAGGGCAGACCTGTTGAGCCTGTGGAAGGCACTTTGGATGAAATTTTGGATTCGGTGGAAAAACAGGTTTTACTGGAGACCTTGCGAAAGACAAAAGGGAATAAAACAGCCGCCGCAAAACTTCTCGGGATAGCAACCAGGAGCCTATATTATAAGCTGGAAAAGCACGGTCTTATGTAATTTGCAAAAAATTGCAGATTGCCAACAAAAGTGAAGCATGTCACAAAAAGAACCCTGAAGATTAATTATCTTTGTTTTTGGCACAAAAATTGCATTGGTATATTTTATATAAAAATTAAGATCCGTATGGGGGGAGAGGAAATGTTTAGAATTCACGAGTTGCGCAACCAGGAATCCTCGTATTTTCACACAGTAGTTAAATACTGCCAGGAAATTTTTCACTGTTCGGGGAAAGATCTCGATTCACTGGTGGGCAAGATTCTGGCCGGCGACAGCAACAGGGTTAAAGCTCATGTCATTTATGCCGAATGCCTGGGAGAGCTGGCGGGGTTTGTGATTTTTTGCTATTACCCCAGGAACAAGGTTGGATTTGTCGAGGCCCTGGCTGTACTGGATAACTACCGCAACATGGGGATAGGATCCGAGCTGTACTGGCGGATGGTGGAAATGCTGAAAGAGCGGTACCCGCAGTGTATAGGCCACATTCTGGAAATGTGCCGGGATGAAGAGAATTGTCTTAAGAGAAAGTGTTTTTTTCTGAAACAGGGCTGTATTCCCATTGCTCTGGACTTCTTCTTCTCGAATCCTGAAATCAAAAACTCCGGAATCCAAATTCTTTATCATCCTTACCGGCTCAATCAGCAGTATTCTTTAGGAACGATGGAGAACATACTGCGGGAAATTAGTTTGGATTTTCTCCACTGAGGAGCTCGGCAAATATTTGCATGCAAAAAACTTCGAGGTATGTGAAAAATTACACAGAATATCTTTAAAATTATTAATATTAGAACAGAAATTATAAAAATATTATAGAAAAATGATGGCATATAATTTGCAATAAATATTTTTATGGCAAAAAACAGAATCTAAAAATGAGGTGGTTGGTGGTGAGAAGTTTTGCCGAAATACTTGACAAAGCAAAAAAATGTCCTCCTAAACGGGTGGCAATAGCAGTGGCTCAGGACGGAGAAGTGCTGGAAGCCGCCAAGTCATGTCAGGAAAACGGCATAGCCGATGCTGTGTTGGTCGGTGATACCGTCGAAATTTCCCGGACTGCCCTGGAAAGAAAAATTGACATAAAGGGTTTTGAGGTTATTCACGAACCTGATACCGAGGAAGCTGTAAAAAGAGCCGTACTCCTGGTCCATACCGGCAAAGCCGATATGTTAATGAAAGGGGCCGTTCAGTCGCCAACAATACTAAAAGCTGTCCTGGATAAAAATATCGGGCTGCGGAACGGAGGGACATTGAGTCATGTGGCGGTTTTTGAGTCCCCCGGCTATGACAGGCTGATGCTGATGACTGATGCCGGAATGAACATAATGCCGACTTTTGAACAAAAAGTTGACATGGTAAACAATGCTGTCAAAGTTGCCAGGGCGCTTGAAATTGAAACTCCAAAAGTTGCGGTTATTGCGGGACTGGAACTGGTTAATCCCGATATGCCCAGCACTGTTGACGCCGCCTTACTGTCAAAGATGGGAGAAAGAGGACAAATAAAAGACTGCATTATTGACGGACCCTTAGCCTTGGATTTAGCCCTATCCAAGGAATCTGCCCGGGCCAAAGGCGTGACCAGTCCTGTGGCCGGTCACGCCGACATCCTTGTTTTGGCCAATATTGACGCGGCCAACGTTTTATATAAGGCTCTGGTGTTCCTGGGAGGAGCCAAGATTACAGGATTGGTAGTGGGAGCCAAAGCTCCGGTGATTCTGACTTCCCGGGCTGACTCCCACGAATCCAAACTTGTTTCGGTAGCCATAGGTGTGCTTATGACAAGCAAGAATCCCAATGCAACGTCAAGGGCGGAGGCTAGTGAAGACTGTGAGGTAAGTGAAGGTTTAAGGGTGTTGGGGGGACAATGAGAAAATTTTTGCAGTTAATTATAAATCCGGGGTCAACTTCCACTAAGCTGGCAGTTTTCCGCGATCTGGAACAGGTCTACGCGGAGACATTAAGGCACAGCATTGAGGAACTGGCGGGATACGAAAAAATTATTGATCAGTTTGAATACAGGCTGAACCTGGTCATGGATGCCCTGCAGAAATCGCGGATTCCACCGGGAGAACTGGATGGCGTGGTTGGCAGGGGCGGGCTGTTAAGGCCTGTGCCCGGAGGAACCTACCTGATTAACAACAAAATGCTCCAGGACTTAAAAGAAGAGAAACGCGGCTCACACGCCTCCAACCTGGGAGCGCTTATTGCTTCAGCCATAGCCGAAAAATGGGGAATCCCGGCATTTATTGTCGATCCGGTATGTGTTGACGAAATGGAGCCGATAGCCCGCGTTTCCGGGATGCCGGAAAACCCGAGAGAAAGTCTGTTTCATGCCCTTAACCAAAAGGCGGTTGCCCGCAGAGCGGCCAATGATATGGGGAAGGATTACCATGATTTAAACCTTATTGTTGCCCATCTCGGAGGAGGGATTTCCGTGGGGGCTCACCTGAAAGGCCGGGTAATCGATGTCAATAATGCCATCCCGGGGGAAGGACCTTTTTCCCCTGAAAGGAGCGGCGGCGTGCCGGTGGGGAAACTGGTGGAGATGTGCTTCAGCGGGCTTTATAAAAAAGATGACATGATGAAAAAATTGATGGGTAAAGGCGGTCTGGTGGCTTACCTGGGAACCAATGACGCCCTGGAAGTGGAAAACCGAATTGGGGAAGGCGATGATGAAGCAAGACTGGTATATGAAGCTATGGCTTACCAGGTGGCCAAAGAAATAGGGGCCTGTAGTGCGGTTTTAAAAGGGAAAGTGGATGCTGTAATCATCACGGGAGGAATTGCTCATAGCGAAATGCTGGTCAAATGGATAGAAGAAAGGGTAAATTTTATTGCCCCGGTGAAAGTGTACCCGGGTGAGGACGAAATGGAAGCGTTGGCTGCCGGGGGCCTGCGGGTACTCTCGGGAACTGAAGACGCAAAAATTTATTAACAAAATGTTTTTTTTGCAATATAATAGAAAATGAAGTATTTTTTTAGGAGGTTTGGGACAACTTACCCCCCCGTTTGACGGGCGGGGTATGAATCGTTTAGGACAGTTTTAACCACAGGTGTAGTAAATTTCAAGGCACAGAAGGAGAGGTAGATATGGCCAGAGGACGAGCTATTATTGACGAAGACCGCTGCAAGGGTTGCGAGCTGTGTACAACTGTGTGTCCCCAGGGCCTGATCAGGATGTCCAGACAGCTTAATGCGTTAGGTTTTCATTTTGCAGTGGTTACAGACCAGGAGGAATGCAGGGGATGTACCCTTTGTGCGGTAATGTGTCCTGATGTGGCAATCGAAGTGGAAAAGGAGAGGGAATAAATTGGGTAAGGTTCTGATGAAAGGAAATGAGGCAGTGGCCGAGGCGGCTGTCTTAGGAGGATGCAAATACTTTTTCGGTTACCCGATAACGCCTCAGAACGAGATTCCGGAATATATGGCCAGAAGGCTTCCCGAAGTAGGCGGAACCTTCCTCCAGGCGGAGAGTGAAATATCGGCGATTAATATGGTTTTCGGGGCTTCCGGCTCCGGGGCCAGGGTCATGACTTCATCGTCCGGCCCGGGCATAAGCCTGAAACAGGAGGGCATATCGTACCTGGCCGGCGCTGAGCTGCCCTGTGTTATCGTAAACATGGTCCGGGGAGGCCCGGGCCTTGGCAATATAGGTCCGGCGCAGTCCGATTATTTCCAGGCTACCCGGGGAGGAGGCCATGGCGACTACCGCCTGATAGTGTTCGGTCCCGCCTCGGTGCAGGAGCTGGTAGACGTAACTATTGAAGCTTTTGAGCTGGCTGACAGGTACAGAAGCCCGGTCATGATTCTGGGTGACGGTATTTTGGGCCAGATGATGGAACCTGTTGAATTTAAGACCGCTAAAATCAAAGAAGGTCCCGACAAGCCGTGGGCCACGACCGGAGCCAAGGGCAGAAAAAGGAATTTAATTACTTCCCTGTATATTGTTCCGGAGGAGCTGGAGAAACACTGCCTGAAACTTAAAGCCAAATACGACGAGATCTCCGCAAATGAAAAAAGATACGAATCATATTTTACCGATGACGCGGAAATTGTCCTGGCCGCTTACGGGACAACGGCCCGCATCTGTAAGGCCGTGGTGGACCGGGCCAGGGAAGACGGGATTAAGGCCGGTCTGATCAGGCCGGTGACATTGTGGCCGTTCCCGGATCGTCCTTTCAACGAAGCGGCTGATTATGCCAGAGCATTCCTGACGGTGGAAATGAGCAACGGCCAGATGGTCGATGATGTGCGATTGGCAGTGAACGGAAAGAAGCCGGTGTATTTTTACGGCCGGACCGGCGGCATTGTGCCGTCTAAAGCCGAGATATATGCCGAAGTGAGAAAGATCCTGGAAGGAGGCGCCCGCTAAGTGGAAAAAGTATTTACCAGGCCTAAATCAATGACAGATAAACCAATGCATTTCTGCCCCGGGTGCACTCATGGCGTAATTCAGCGCTTGGTAGCGGAAGTCATTGACGAGCTGGGGATTCAGGAAGACACCATTGCAGTTGGCCCTGTCGGCTGCGCGGTATTCTGTTACGATTATTGGGATGTTGATTTTCACCAGGCCTCCCACGGGCGGGCCCCGGCCGTTGCTACCGGGGTGAAAAGGGTTCATCCCGACAAGGTCGTTTTTACCCTGCAGGGTGACGGGGATATTGCGGCCATTGGGACAACCGAGATCATCCATGCCGCCGCCAGGGGAGAAAAAATCACCTGTCTTTTTGTGAACAACAGCATATACGGCATGACGGGGGGCCAAATGGCTCCGACTTCGGTGTTGTCACAGAAGACAACTACCACTCCGGCGGGAAGGGACAAGAACCAGATTGGGTACCCGGTAAAACTTACGGAAATGCTGGCCGTCCTGGACGGCACGGCATACTGCGCCAGGGTTTCCGTGCATAACCCGGCCAATATTTTGAAAGCCAAAGAAGTTATCAGGAAAGCTTTTGAGGTTCAGTTGAACAAAGAGGGCTTTTCCCTGGTGGAAATACTGTCAACCTGCCCCACCAACTGGGGCCTTCCTCCGGTGGAAGCGGTCAAATGGCTGGAAAACAACATGATACCCTGTTTTCCGCTGGGAGAGTATAAGGTTGCCGGGGAGGTGCAGCGGTGATGCTGGAAGAATTAATTATCGCCGGTTTCGGAGGGCAGGGCGTTATGTCCATGGGCCAGCTGCTCACCTATGCGGGGATGATAGAAGATAAGCACGTGGCCTGGATCCCGTCATACGGCCCTGAAATGCGCGGCGGCACCGCCAACTGTGCCGTTACAATATCTGACAGGGAAATAAGCTCCCCGGTGGTCACTGAGCCTACATCCGTAATTATCATGAACCAGCCTTCCCTGGAGAAATTCGAGCGGGTCTTAAAACCCGGCGGTTTATTGATTATCAACAGCTCACTGGTTTCCAAAAAAGCGATCCGGAATGACATAAAAGTTGTTGAAATAGCTGCCGATGAACTGGCCAATGAAAGGCTGGGCAATACCAGGGTAGCTAATATCATTATTTTAGGGGCTTACATCAAGCTGACCAAAGTTGTAACTATTGACTCTGTTATCGAATCTCTCAAAAAAGTCCTGCCGGAAAGAAGGCACAACCTTATTCCCCTGAACCGGCAGGCTCTGGAACTGGGAGCGGAAATTGTATAAGGGGAGATGATACGGACAAGACCCCGTGGCTCTGATACATAAAGCGGATTTTTTAAGCGTAAAATATGATGGGAAAAATTACTTGTTATGGAGGATTTATGGCTAACAGGAAAAGAATCGTTGATGAATTCTTAAAACTGGTTCAGATAGATTCGCCTTCTCTGCATGAGAGAGAGATAGCGGATTATTTAAAACAAAAGCTGACCGGCCTGGGCCTGGAGGTTGTTGAAGACCGGGCCGGGAGGGCTATCGGAAACAGTATTGGCAGCCAAACCGGAAATTTGATAGCCACTATGAAAGGAAACCTCCCTAATGCTCCGGCCGTACTTTTCTGTGCCCACATGGATACTGTGGAGCCTGGCAGGGGGGTAAAACCCGTAATCCGGGATGACGCTATCTATTCAGACGGTACCACTGTCCTGGGCGGCGACGACAAGGCTGGAATAGCCGCTATCATTGAAGCTATTTGTGTTTTAAAAGAAAAAAATATCCCCCACGGGGATCTGGAAGTGGTATTTACGGTGGCTGAGGAGGGGGGGCTCCGGGGGGCCAAGAACCTTGACCGTCAAAGGCTGAAGGCGAAAATCGGGTATGTCCTGGACTGCGATGGCCCGGCCGGCACAATAATTACCAGGGCGCCATCCCAGTACAGGATCAAGGCTACTATTATCGGCAAGGCGGCTCATGCCGGAATTTGCCCGGAGGAAGGCGTGAATGCAATTTTTGTGGCATCTACCGCTATAGCCAGGATGAAACTGGGCAGAATCGATGAGGAAACCACCTGCAATATCGGGGTGATTTCCGGCGGCAAAGCCACTAATATTATTCCTGACATGGTGCACATAGAAGGCGAAACCCGGAGTATTGACCCGGATAAGCTTGAAAAACAGACGGATTCAATGATTACTATTCTGGAACAGACTGCCGGGGAAATGAATGCCCGGGCCAGTATCGAAAAAGAGTTGCTCTATCCCAGGTTAAAGCTTGAGGAATCGGACC
>DYZU01000204.1 GCA_022735835.1 Thermincola sp.
CCAAGCCTCACCGGCGCTTCTATCTCCGTGGCCTTTTTCAGGCCCGCCAGGTATTTTTTTGCCTCTTCCCCGAACTGTTTCGGGTTTCCGTTGAAGTCGCTGCAGCTGACCTGCCACAGGTGGTTGTCAAAACCCCTGACCTTATTGCCCTGCCAGGTCAGTTCATCAATCTTCCAGACCAGGGCCCTCACCTTATCCAGGGCTGTTTTCATTTCCCTGACCTTCTCCCAGTTAACCCCGAAATACTGCATCAGTTTCTCTATTTGCAGCTTCAGCATGTCTCTGTCACGGTTATAGGGATAGGCAAACGGTATTATCTCAACCCCTTCCAGGTGAAGGGTTTCCATGAGCGCATGGGTATTGCTGCAATCTCCCTGGGTTACGGCGATTAACCTGTCTATTTCCCTGTTTCTTATCACCGTCGTATATATTCCCTTAATCCAGGCACAGATATTGCGGGGATAACCGGCAAGCTCGGCCGCTTCGATCATGTCATGGGGATTTTCATCGGTAATAAAAATATTATTCAGGTCCACCGGCACCCATCCCGCGGCATAAACCACCTCTATTGGCACAGTGGTAGTTATCCCGACTTTTTGATGCATTCCTCTTCCCCCTCTATGTTTATGCCATTAAAGTCTTAGGGCACCATATCCTCTTTATTCAACCTTGACCATGCATAAATCTAAAATCATTATGAAATCCAAGTCGTTCGCTCAAACCTAATCATCTTACCCAGTACATTGATAAAATCAACAATGAAACCTCCACCACTTAAATGACCCGTCTTTGAATCTTTACTTACTGCCCAAATGTGGTCTACATTAATGCTAGATCTTATTATTCCAAAACTACTTTTCTTAAAGCGAAAGTACATAAAATCACCTTTTTGATTTGCTCTCTCTTGAATTCTTTTGGGGTCAAGAAATGTTAAGTTTCGGTTTTTACGCTTGAAGTGAAAAAAGCGTTACACCGGCAGGCCCCAGCCCATAGAAAAAAATTATCGTCCACAAAGACCAAATATGCTATAAACAATAAAAGCAAGGGACAACCCGCAGGCTAATGTGTTGAAAAACGGATCTTGGTCTGCTTTTATCTTTCTTGCCATGGCCGCACAATTAAATGCCAGTGTAATCGAAGCAACAACAGACCCATACACAAAAAATGCTGCCAATATTACCTCTCCCCTCTGGAATAAATAATTATTCTTAAATAAGAATGAGTAACACCGGCAGGGCCGGCGCTTTGCCGATGTTTTTGCACGCTCAACTACGGAAACACGGCTTAAATGTTAGGCGATGCTGCGGGACGCTCTTTTTGTCTATAAACCCGCTATTGATAAGGATTCTTGCCAAGCCGCAAATAATAGCAATATCAAAGAAATACCTGGCATTATACATTCATCTTTTGTATACTTAAACGAAAAGTTTTCAACTCTTTTGCCTTTTTTTAACCATCCTGGCGAATACCATCGATTATGGGCGGAGGTTGCTGCCCAAGTAAGCGAACCAGCTAGAAACTCCCATAATGTAATTCGTAAGAATCCAACCAAATTTTCCTCCAAAGTCAAAGCATTGGCACTGGCTAATGAATTGGAGCCAATAACCATACCCCATCCCCATGCAAGGGTCCAAAAAAGAATTAGACCATAAGGAACAGAACGAACTTTAAATAAATTTGCAATAGGTATGAACAAAAAGTATGCTACGAAGTTGTATGAAAAAATGTCAAAAGTCTCCCTAGCTACTTTAGCATTAACAGGCAGCTTCCAACTTACCAGAAACCCCTCCGGCAACATCCGGCCAATTAACATTCCCACAAAAATCCCAAAAAACAAAAATCCCAAAAACGCAAAAACAGCCTTATGCCATAGCTTACCCTGTTTAATGAACCGACTAAGTTGCGAATCAAAAAAGTTTGTAAGTATTGGTAGGATTATCAGTGGAATAAGAAACATCAGTTGATTCAACGTAAAATTTCTATCGTTTATCTTCCTAACCTTTCAACCTAGCAATTTCGCCTGACCACCGAAATACCGCGCCGCTGTATGCTTCGCGGCATAAAAAATATATGAAAACGGAGATGCGGGAAAAGTTGGGCAGAGCGCAGCGGAGCTGTTTCTATCAACAGTTACTTCTTTGCCTTCTGCCTGAAGAAACCAAAGTGAACCCTGTAGGGTCCCGGTATGCCATAAGGGATAAATCCAACACGGTCACCCGGTTTCACCCATCCCTTATCCAAAGGTTTACCTCTACCGTTTATAAAAACCCCTTCTATTTCTTCCAAGGGGAGACCCAAGAGCTGGGCCAGTTCTACGGCGCTGCACTCGTTGTCCAGTTCGAAGTAATACGGAAACGGCCAACCTTTCTCATCGGCAAATTTCTTCAACTGCGCAAAAAATCTGATTTCTAACCTGTTTGCTACAGACTTGTTATTATCGGAAGAAGACATATAACATTCCACCCTTTTTTAACTTTTTTTACAGATTATCTTAGCCCGAAGTTTGAGCAGTTTAGTTTTACGAATGTGCCGTAACATGAGTTTTACAAGGCGAAACATATCAGCCAGGATTGCAAAGATTTGTACTCTGTCCAATTTACGTACCGGCAGTTTCTTGTGTCGCATCTTTTTATCGAGCCAATTTGCCTCCTGTGCAGGTCAACGCCCGTTTTGGGTTCCTTCCGCCTGTTTTGTATAAGGGACCGATTATTCCCTCCATAGGTAACAGGTCCAACTGAATTGCCTGTGCCATGAGATGCACCTCCGCTTGGTTTCGGTAAGTTTTCGTATTAACTTACTAGGAAATTTTTTAAAAAAACTTTTCGAACACGCTCTTTAGGGCCTTTCACCTAAATTAATTATAACCGGATTTCCCTGTGAAAAAAAGGATTCCTGTTTATCTATATTTCCTTCCGTAATTTCCTTTCCAAAACAGCCAGTGTCCTGTTCATCTCATTATTTACTATCATATAGCCTTCGTCAACACCCATCCCGGGTTTGGCCAACATCTGGTCGGGTTTTGTTGCCAGGGCAATATGCACACATACCTGGGCGGAACGGTCAGTTTCATTGCAGGTGCCGCCCAAATATGCCCCCACTCCTTTTTTCTTGGTATACAGGACAGCCA
>DYZU01000205.1 GCA_022735835.1 Thermincola sp.
CGCTCGCAGGAATATACCTGCCCGTCAAATATTTTTTAGGACAGCTCCATTTTTGATCGTCCTCTGTCCGGCTAAAAATATTCCAACTATAGTTTTGGCATCCTTGATTTCGCCGGTACGGATCAGTTCCAGCGCTTTTGCCAAAGGCATTTCGTGAACCTCGATAAATTCATCATTATCCGGACTCTTTTTCTCCTGGTACAATCCTCTGGCTAAATACATGTACATAATTTCGTCACTGAAACCCGGGGTGGTATAAAAAGTGGATACATGCTCCCATTCTCTTGCTCCGTAACCTGTTTCCTCAGCCAGTTCACGTCTGGCACATTCCAGGGGATCTTCATCTCTCTCCAGCTTCCCGGCCGGCAACTCCCATAATACCTCCCCTGCCGGATACCGGAATTGTCGGATCAGCAACACTTCCCCCGAATCATTAAGAGCGGCCACTGCTGCCGCCCCCGGATGGACCACTACCTCTCTGGCAGTTTGTTTACCGTCCGGGAGGACGACCGTGTCCAGTTTTAAATCCAGGATTTTTCCCCTGTATATCCACTGGCTTTCGACTTGCTTTTCTTGCACCGTTTACCCCTCTTCCATCAGGTTTTTTATTTCCTGCCTTTTTTGTTCGTTTATCCTCATAAACTTCATAACCGCATCGGCTTCTTTCGAGTCAAGGCCGTACAATAAAAAAACCAGCGCCTCGGCTTTGCATACCGCCAATTCCGTTTCTTTTGAAGGCTGTTTTTCCCTGCCGGCACAGTCATCCAGCAGCTGTTGTCCCAGGGTAATGATATCGCTTACCAGTTTTTTCTTGACCAGGCTGGGGCCGGCCTGCCCGGAATAAACAGGGATGTTGGCGATATACGTGCTGTTGAACCTAAGGTAACCTCCTGACAGGTGGACAGGCCAGTACATTACCCTGTAGTAAAAATTTAATACCATTGAATTAAACAATACACCCAGGTATCTTAAGTCCAATTCCGTTTCCGTTTCTCTTATAAAATAAACCCTTCCCAATACGCTGTCTGAATAGTCGACGGCCGCCTTTAACTTTTTGGCGATGCCGGGAATTACCAGTTTAGGCCCTTGAAATTCCTCCCGGTCTGCCGAATTAATATGCCTGGTATCAATATAGTCATGGTTTATTATTTTATACGGTTTGATATGGCCTGCCCGAATGAACGGGTAAATACCTCCATAAAGCGTGCCGGATTCCGGTGGGATTTTGCTAACCCACTTATTGAATCCCGTCTCGGCCAACCCGCACCTGATAACTTTCCTGGGAACCCGTCCCCTGATCCCTTCGATTTTGTTTATCACAGGTAAAATTTCACCGTTTAATTGCGTCGTGATTAAATAATCACTGTGACCGCGGAAAAAATCCTGGTCTATCTCCACTGGCGCGGATTCCGCCAGTTCTTCCCAGTTGTCAACCCTGTAAATTCTTACGAGATTTTTTCCCTCGGCGGGTTTTCTTTTCTCCACCGTTATGATAACGGGATAAGCGGAAGCATTTTCAAAAGCCTTTATGGTTGAAACGTCGATTAACTTGATAAGTCTGTTTTTGTGCAGGATTTCCTGCCTGAGGGACTTCCCGTAATCCGCCGCCAGGAATTTGTTGGAGGTTATATAACATAAAAGACCCTTTTTTTTCAGCAGGTTAACGCCCTGCTCCAAAAAAGGCACCGATAAATCAAACTGCCTCCTGGCGGAAAGATAATTTTCCCGGTAATATCTTTTTTCATCTGCCGGGATCAATTTATTGGAAATATAAGGCGGATTGCCGATTACCAGGTCAAACCCTTTTTGGTCCCGGGATATCCCAGTTCCAAAAACGGACGGAAACATTTCTCCCCAGTTGATTCCTCCGGAGATCACTTTATCCGGAGCGGCCAGGGCATTACCTGTCTTAAACTGTTTTTGCAGCTGCAATTTTATTTGGTCAGCGCCGAGATTTTGGGGGTCCGCCGCCAGAACAGCGACAGTTAAGACAAAAATGCTGAGGTCAACCGCTTCTTCGTCAATATCCGTCCCGTAAACCGACTCGAGAGCCTCCTGCCCTGACAATCCCCATCTCAGCAACTGCCTGCATATTTCTACCGGAAAGGAAGCTCCCCCGCAGGCCGGGTCGAGAGCCTTAAAACTCCTGAGACGGTGTTCACCCGCAGAATCAGCCAGGTAATTGAGTGATTGCTCCACCATGTATCTCACTATATAGGAAGGAGTATAATACGAACCCTGCTTTTTTCTGGCGGAACACCCTTCCGCCGGGGCAAAGGCTCCGGCGCAAGCGCTACCGATCATGAACTCATGAACCTGCCCGGGGATGTGCAGCAGTTCATCATCCCTGACATCCTGCAAACAGTCGTTGATTTTTGCTACAGTTCTGGCATGGTTTTCCCATTCAGATGCGATTTCCTTAAAAAAACAAGAAAATACCTGCATTAAGGGAGCGTTTCTGGCCATCATTGCAGCAACATCGCGTTTGCTCCACCGGCCGCATTCCCCGTGATTTTCAGGATGTAAAAGCCTGTCAGCAACAACCAGCAACACAATATTTTTAACGGTCCGGGCCTCCGGTCCCGGTGAAGCGCCGTTGTCGCCAGTCCGGTGCCCGGCCAGGGCTTGAAAGATCTTGTTGGGAAGACAATAATTATTCATTCGTTCACCTGCCGCAAAAACTGCCGGTCCGTGTTAACATACCTGGATATATTTAAAAGTATGCCTACGCCGGCCAGCTTGAATACCAGTGATGAACCGCCGTAACTGATAAAGGGAAGAGTAATCCCGGTAACCGGCATGGAGCCGGTTACGACTGCAATATTAATAATTGCTTCCACAAGAATCATGGTCGTTATCCCGCAGGCAAACAAACTGCCGAAGTCATCCCTCGAGTTTCTGGCAATGAGGTAACCGCGGGCTCCGAAAAAGATGAACAGGAAAATGATAAACACAGCCCCGATAAAGCCGAGTTCTTCCGACACTATACTGAAAATGAAGTCCGTGTGTTGTTCGGGTATCCATTTGAATTTCTGCATTGAGCGGCCCAGCCCAACGCCCATTAGCCCGCCGGAACCGATTGCGTACAGGGATTGGATAATTTGCCACCCAATTCCCCGCGGGGCTTTTTCCGGGTGGAGAAAAGCGAAGATCCTGTCAAGCCTGTAATCAGCCGCCAGGATAGCAACAACCGCCAGGCTTATGCCGGCAACAGCCAGGGCAGCCAGGTGCCTGTACCGCGCACCGCCGACAAACAGCATGATAAAAGAGGTGATAGCAATCACCATGGCAGTTCCCAGATCGGGCTCCAGCACGACCAGAACGCAAACTACCGCTATCACTAACAGCGGTGGTATAAGGCCTTCCTGAAATGAGTGCATTTTGGTTCCCTTAGTACTCATTATATGGGAAAGAATCAAAATTACACCCAATTTGACAAATTCCGAAGGCTGAAACTGATAACCTCCGATGATAATCCAGCTGTGGGCGCCGTTTATTTCTTTAAAACCAAAAACCGCCAGCAAAAGGACAACGCTTGCCACTGCCGTCGGAATAACAAGCTTCCTAAACTTCCGGTAGTTGTAGTGGGATGTCAGGTACATGGCTCCCAGGCCCAAGGCAACCCACACCAGCTGCTTTTTAAAGTAACGGTAGATATCCCGGTTCTCCCCCGAAACCGAAACCGGAGAACTGGCGCTTAAAACCATAATAATTCCAATGCACAACAGTAATAACACCGGAATAAGGGCATACCAGTCAATTGTCCGTTTCCGCACTTTCTTATCCCCTTTGACGGTGAATCATCCATCATTAATGTTTTCTACGTTAAATACCGAAAATCCTGTAGACTTCCGGCCAATACTTAAAGTCAGAATAATGTGGATATTCCAGGCCGTACCTATTCATTCAGCCTGTAACTTCCGGACCAGGGCTGCCGCTTCCAATGCTACACCACCGTCCCTGACAGTTTTTAAAACACCTAAAGCCTGGTCTCGCTTGTTCAACCGGAGATATGTTTTCCCCAACCACAGCCTGGCCTCCCCGTTCGTTTCGTCAAGTTTAACCGCTTCTTCCAGCCTGGCTCTTGCTTTTCCGTAATACCTCAGCTGGTAGTAAGTTTTCCCCAGTATTATCCTCGTGGGCACATGTTCAGGTGATTTTTGAGCCACAGTTTCAAGCCTTGCCACCCCTTCTCCGTATTGCCGGAACTTTAAATTTATCAGGCCCAGGCAGTAAATGGCGGAAATGTTTTCCTCCTCATGAGCTATTCTTTCCATGATATCCCTGGCCCTGGCATATTCCCCCAGGTGGTATAAAACCCACCCCTGTTTTAACCTGTCTTCCCGGGACTCTTGAATTTCCAGCTGGCGCTCCACAAAACTGTTTGCTAATATTCTCCATACACCTTGAAATGCGGGAATGTCCAACTGAATCATGACCCCTGCCAGGATTAAAAACACTCCGGCCAAGAAGAGTCTTTTCCCCGGATTGCCTGTTTTTACAAACTCCCTGCCCAGTTGCCGCACCTCCCCCGGTTTTGTCAGTTACATTGTACACCGGAGGGGCTTAAAATATTGTTGAAAAGGCTCGTCTGGTCATCAACAAATAACTGCAAAATCAGCTACTTCACACCGGACAACAATAAAAAAGCTCCCTTTGTTCAGGAGCTCTGAAGCAGTTTGCCCAAATGATAAATCACCAGCCCGGAAATCACGGCATAGTCCTCAGTGGGGAGGTAATTGGGGGCCGAAGCGTCAAAAAGAATATTGCCGGAGGCCGGGAACTCGTCGTCCCCGCTCCAGATTACATAGGTGACAGGTACTCTGGGAAACACATTGATCGTGACGCTGGTATCACCAATATTACCCTCCTTACCGCCCAGGGTTTTGGCCAGTCTCACCAGGTCCTCCTGCCGTTGTGCAAACAGGTTCAGCAGCGGCTTGACTGCCCTTCTGGTAAACGGCTCAATATAAATGGCGCCGTCGGGCAATTCCTTGAAGGAAACTAATTTGTTCTGCAGGGGAGCTCCGTTGGCGTTATAAAGATAATGCAAGATCAGTATCTTTACTGTAAGTTCCACTTCACCCTCTTTGGGGGCAAATTCCACTTTTCCGTCCGGATAAGAGACAGTGTACTTTTTTCCCAGGTATTCGACGGTAAAAACCCCCGCTTCCGGATCGTAGTCAACCCCGGCATTGCGGGCCATTTCCCGAGGTTCTTTCATGGCAAGTTTTTCAACTGCATACTTGTAAGTCACATCAAGATTCATGTATGTTTTTGTCAAAAAAAGTCCCCCTTTACTGTACGGTTTCCAAATAGTCAACCAACTTTTCGGCTGCCCGGGGCTTCCCGATCAGGGAAGCCATTTCTTTTATCTGGTTCAACCTTTTTTCATTTGCCAGCAGTTGTTTTAATTGAGGCACGAGATGGGAAATTTTTCTGACCTTGACCGCCACACCGCTGTTCAGCAGGAACTCCGTGTTCCTGGACTCCTGTCCGGGCAGGGGAGCTGCGATTATCATCGGTAAACCCATGGCCAAAACCTCGGCGGTGGTCAGGCCTCCCGGTTTGGTAATAATAATATCTGAAGCCCCCATTACTTCGGCCATATTATCAATGTAGCCAAACACTTTTAAACTGTTCCTGGTTTTAACGAGCTGGAGTTTGGTCCTTAACCGGTCATTTTTACCCGTGACAGACACTACCTGCAGGTCAAGGTCAGAGTTGCCGAGTGTCTCGATCGCATTTTCGATTTCACCCAAACCCAGGCCTCCGCCCATGACCAGCACGGTTGTCTTATCCTCAAGACCAAACTTTTCCCTGACTTCAGGTTTGTTCGGCCGTTCCGAAAACTGTTTCCTTAAGGGTATGCCGGTAGCCATGATTTTCTCATCAGGAACACGGTACTCTTGCATCTGGTATCTTAATTCGTCACACGGCAGAACATACCTGTCGATCTGCTCATGAATCCAAAAGGGATGGACAGTGAAATCAGTCATAACACTAATCAAGGGGACCGTAAACTTGCCCTTCGCCCTTAATATCGACAGAATGCCTGCCGGAAAAGCATGGGTACAGACTATCACCTGCGGTTCAGATTCTTTAATCAGCCTTTCCATTTTTACTGAGGCCAATCTGGACAGGACGTTTTTCAGGTCAATAAATTTGTCTCCTTCTTCCGCCTGTTCATAAAGATAGCCCCAGATTTTAGGGTTAAATTTCAGGCTTTCTATGTAGCTCCCGGTGATGACCTTGTCTAAAACCGGGTTAATGTACTTGAATGTATCTACAATACGGGTGCGACAGTCGGGATAGCGGTGCAGAACTTCCTGGACCACCGCCTGGGCCGCGAGGTTATGCCCGGAACCGATAGAAACCGAAAACAGCAGGACGCTTTTCATCTTATCTCTCCAAACACAAAAGCAGCAAACGCTGCTTTTTATTTGCTTTTGTTGGTATCCTGTTTGGTAAATGAGTCTGTTGCCCCACATTGTGGACATTTTCTGGGCTTACACCTGGTCTCCTTGGTAAAACCGCAGCTTCCGCAAACAAAAACAGCCATCCTTTTTCCCCCTTATATTAATGTCCTTGTTATAATATACCACATTTTTCTCCGTGTCAAAAGCCGGTATGCGTAAAATAATACTTTTGAACCGAAATTTAATTGCGGAGGAACCATGAAACACGTAAATCTAGTCGTTTTAGTAAGTATTGGCATTATCACCGGCTTAATCAACGGGCTGCTGGGAATTGGCGGGGGAACGGTGCTCATTCCTGCCATGGTATTTCTGCTGGGCGTATCACAGCACCAGGCCCACGGCACATCCCTGGCGGTAATCCTTCCCACAACCATAGCCAGCAGTATCATATACGGTTTGAATAACGATTTGAATTTTGCCGTTACCCTGGAAGTGGTAATCGGCGGAATTATCGGCGGGTATATCGGGGCTAAATTGATGAATAAAATTCCCGCCACCAGGCTTCGCCAGTTCTTCGGAGTTTTCATGTTCCTGGCAGGATTAAGGATGATGTTTTAGTGCTGGTTACAATTATCGGGTTTTTCGCGGGAATTTTAAGCGGCCTGGCAGTAGGAGGGGGAACTCTTCTGGTGCCGGCCCTGGTGTTTTTAACAGATATCACGCAGCATGCCGCCCAGGGAGTCTCCCTGCTTTCCTTCATTCCCACTTCATCGGTGGCGGTATATACTCATTACAGGCAGGGAAACGTTCGCCCCCGGCTGGCATTCTATCTGGTTTTAGGAACAGTAGCGGGAGCGGTGGCCGGAGCGATGATAGCCGCCAAAATATCAGCCCCGGTTTTAGCCAAGATCTTTGGGCTGTTTCTGATGGGGATGGGAATATACGAATTCTGCCACAAAGCCGGAAATGAATAAATATACCGAAAAAAAAAAGACCCGGGCAGATTTTAAATCCGCACGGTTCACACAGAGTTTCACCGGCATTTATTACAATATCCGTAAAACTTGAGTTCATGGTTAATTATTTCAAAATGGTTCTTCTTTTCTATAACAGCTTCAAGGGCTTCCAGCAGGTCGTCTTCAAATTCGGTAACCGATCCGCACTTGAGACAAATAAGGTGATGGTGATGATGAACCTCTGACTCGGAAAACTCGTATCTGGCCCGGCCGTCTCCAAAGTCCATTTTTTGCAGGATATCCAGTTCAGCGAAAAGGTCAAGAGTCCTGTAGACTGTAGCCAACCCGATTTCGGGGTAGGTTTCCCTGACCTTATCGTAAACATCTTCTGCGCTGAGGTGCTTCTCGGGGTTGTTGGCAAATACCTCAAGAACAACCCTTCTCTGCGGGGTCAGTTTATATTCCTTGTCATAAAGTTTCTGCTTTAAAACATCAACGGTATGCCCCAATTTTTTCACCCCTTAAAACCCTTCACCTTATTATATTGTAATTTATTTTTTTTTGTCAATCTCTTACTATTTTATCCGGCATTTGCTGCAGCTGCCTTCGCAACCCGTTTTCAGCAAAGAGGCAAAACAGCGGGGGCAGCGCAGGGACTTCAAATCGGTAATTTTATTTTTGCACGTAGGGCAGATTATTAAACCAGCCCCCTCTTTTAATGCCCAACACTTATCTGACATAGTTCTCCTCTCCCAGAACAGTTTTATTCGGCGTTTTAGGGAATTTGCCAATAATTACGGCAATTGCCAAAACACCCAGCACCACAGCAATGAGACCGTTAACTGACCCCAGCAGGCGGTATGCCTGGGCAATACCGCCACCGATCAGGAAGGCCAGGAAAAGAATGGCCGGCCACATGACAAGCGCTTCCCTGCGTCCGCGTTCTTTAAATATAATCATGGTGGAAGCGATGCAGGGGACGAACAGGGTAATTGTTATCAATCCGACCACCGTCTGTATTTCATTCAGAGGCATTGCAGACAAGCCGGCCGCTCCGAAATCCCGGCGGACAAATCCCATGATAAATACTGTCGCAGTTTCCTTTGGCATTCCCAGCCAGCCTACGGTAACCGGCTGAAGCAGCTTCTGCAGCAGTTCCAGCAGCTTAGTCACCTGTAATACACCTATAAGCAGAGCCCCCCCGGCAAAAAGAGGTATCGCTTCCACAAGAAAATGATAGGATTTTGTGACCGTTTTCTTTAAAACGTTTTCTATTCTCGGCAGGCGCAGAGGAGGCAGGTCAATCAGCAGTTCTGTGGACTTGCCGGGCAAAAACCTGTTTAGAAGAGTACCGACAAGAACCAGGACAGTAAAAATGGTTAAGACGTAAAGCAAAACATATATTCCGCTCAGCCTGCTGATCAGACCGGCAATTACGGCCAGCTGCGCGGAACAGGGTATGGCCAGCCCCAACAGGAATACCGCAATCCTGCGTTCCCTCGTGGATCCCAGCAGCCTGGTCACTATGGTGGCCAGAGTAACACAACCAAAACCGAGAATCAGGGGAATCACGGCCCGGCCGTTTAAACCTATACCTGACAAAGCTTTGTCAGCCAATGTCGCTATCCGCGGCAAATATCCCGAATCTTCAAAGGCGGAAAGCGCCAGGTAAAAGCCGGCAACTAAAGGTAGCAAAAGCCCCAGGATATAGGTAACGGTCATGGTCAGGATTCCAAACTCACCGATCAGAATGGTACCCAGGGCGGTATCCTGGGGAAAGTACTTCCCTACTAAGCCCCGGATAAACGGTTCATATTTTCCCTGCATGATAACTTCTTCCGTAAATCCTACCACATCACCGGCAATAAACACCCCGATAAATTTATACATCGCGTAAAGAAACACCGCCAGGATCGGTATTCCCGTCAGCGGTTGAACCATCAGACGCCCCAAAACTACAGTCCAGCCGGCGCCTTTACCGGTCTGCTTGACGACATGCCCGACAATATCGTTCACCCGTTCCCTTCTTTTCAGATATATTTCTTCCCTGTCCGTGCCCGGTTCAAGACCGTGCCTTTCCGCGACAGCAGGGTCTCCTTCCAGGATCAGGAGAGCTTCACCCTGATTTCCTACCCTGTCATGCAACAGGTGAAGTTTCTTATGCAGTTCGGGATCGATGTGGCCGGGGCGCGCCCGGTCGATATTTGCGATCAGCTCGTCAATGCCCCGTTTCCTGGTAGCCACGGTTCCAATCACCGGCACCCCGAGCAAATCGCTGAGCAGGTCAACATCAATTTTTCTTCCCTGCCTCTCCGCCTCGTCTATCATATTCAAAGCCACAATAACGGGAACACCCGTATCAATTATCTGCTGGGTCAGAAAAAGGTCCCTTTCCAGATGCACGGCATCTACGATATTGATTACCAGGTCGGCGCCAAGGATTATATCCCGGGCTATCTTCTCTTCATCATTGAAGGATGAGATCCCGTAAACCCCGGGGGTGTCAATGACAACATCCCCGCCAAACTTGCCGTAAGATATCTCCAGGGTGGTACCCGGATAATTCGATACATCCACATACAAACCTGTCAAAGCATTAAAAAATACGGATTTACCCACATTCGGGTTGCCGGCCAGGACTATTTTTCTCGCTCCCTCAGGAATGTCGATTTTTATTCCGGTATCATGACAGTGCATTTAAATCATCTCCTTGTTTCACTAACTTACCAGTTCTACCTCAATCTTTCTGGCCAATCCTCTTCCGATTGCTATTTCCTGGTTGTTCTTTCTTACTACAACGGGACCCGCAGGTATAATCTCCTCACAATGTACAACTTCACCTTCTGCGATTCCGAACCTTATGGCCTGTGCCCTTATGTGGGAATCCGCAATGGAAGCGATTTTAACAACCTGACCACGGCGGCATTTATCTAAATACATAATTGACCCTCCCTGTGACTGATTATCATTTTCATTGTATAACCAAAAAATATTGAGAATTATTCTCAATCATAATTATAAATGATATTCAACTGGCAGTCAATACCTTTACCGTGATTTCTGCAAAAAAAAAGATAGCCTTAAGGCTTATCTTTCTCGGGTTTTGATTTCATAAATTCAACAATCATCTGGTCAATTTTGCAGCTTCTTTCATAAATTTCAGGATCGTTTAAAGGGTCACTCTTCTTTTTGGCCAGTGTGATAAGTTCCTGCTGCATCTTTTCTATTTCTTTCTCCAGGCTCACCATTAAGTCCCCCTTCCCCACACTTCACCCCAACAACTTGAGTTTATGTAATTTTACTTCGCCTTTTAAACTATTATACCAGAAGATTTCCGGTAGTTATGTCGTACTGTGTCGAAGATGTGAAGCCCGTAGTTTTCCTAAATAATTTTTTTCACCACTTTTTCCAGCTGTTCAAGGTTCCGGCATTCGAAAACCTGGTCACAAAAAAGCCCGTATCCGGACATGATGCTGTCCTCCTGATCCCAGTTCTGGACAGGTTCAGGATTGAGCCAGATCACTTTTTTCACTTCCCGGCACATCTTCTGGAAATAATCATAGTGTTCTTTATGGTAATTGTTTCGGGCATCACCGATGATCAACAGAGTCGTTTTCTTGTTAAGAACATCAAAATACTGGTCACAGAAGTCAATAAACATCTGGCCGTAGTCGGAAAATGCCGTCTTGGAAAACTTTGCCTTGTTGTATATATTTTTGATGCCGTCTTCGATTTCGCGGTTTTTAAAATAATCGGTTACCTGGTCGGGCGTATCCACAAAGACAAAAGACTGTACATTGATAAACCTGTTCTGAATGGAATAAACCAACTGCAGCATGAACTCGCTGAATACCTTGACGGAACCTGAAATATCACAGAGAACCACGATCTCAGGTCTGGTCGGATACCTGTCCCTGAATGCAGGTTTAATGGGGACTCCTCCCGTTGCCATGGATTTACGGATTGTTTTAGGCAGGTCTATCGTCCCATGCTTGGACCTTTTCTGCCGGAATGAAAGTCTTGTCGCCAGCTTGTGGGCAAATTTCCCGATTTTCTTCTTTATTTCTTTCACCTGGGAAGCAGAAAGGCGGTAAAAATCAAGTTCATTGAGGTTTTCTCTTACCAATATCGTTTCCAGGGCCTCCTGTCCCAGTTCTTTGATAACGGCCTTTTCCAGTTCCCTGTACAGGAGTTCCTCCATCTGCTCCAAACGCTCCTGCCACGTCAGCCAAACGACTTCGTCGACATTACAGGCGTCCTTTTCCAGCTGGTATACCCCCATGTTCCATTCAAGGAACACCTTCACCTGCCTGACAGCCTCCTTCATGTCCTTTAGGTCATCTTCCCTGATCCGGCCGAGGCTTTCCACACCTTTTTTGACCATTTGGGCTATTTCCTCGGGATTGCCTGTCTTGATGACCTGGACAAAATTGTCAACAGCGGCGGTGGCTAACCCCTGCCCCTGCCCGAAACCAGTTGAACGTCCCTGTTCTGTGCCGGGGATCTGGTCAGTGCCTGAACAGCTTCCGGCAGTCGTTTCAGGCCATATTAAATCAGGCCACCGTTTCAGCGCCTCACTGCGGTGGCCGGTAAATTCGGGGTCGAAATAATAATAGAAAAGCTTGTCAAAAACACGGAAATGGGACTGGTCTTTCACCAGCGTGCAGGCCAGGGTATTGTAAAAGTTTTCTTTGTCCACCCCCACCAGAGCAAGGGCCTGGAGACAATCCGCGACTTCAGTATGGGAGATGTTTACACCGGCCTTTCTCAAGAGAGTCGCAAATTCAAGGATTTTACTGTCCATCAGACCGGCCGGCAGCTACTCCGGCAACAACCCTCCTATTCTTTCTTCAACCTTCTTAATATCCTGCTGGTATTTTAAAAGTATATTGAGTGTATTCATGACAAGTTCCTCGTCAAGGGTATCAACCCCCAGCAGGACCAGGGTGCGGGCCCAGTCAAGGGTCTCTGAAATACTGGGGGATTTTTTTAGGACCATCTTGCGCACGGACTGCACAAACTTGACGATTTTTTCGGCGAGGGCCTCGTTGATGTTAGGCACCTTGAGCCTGACAATGGCCAGTTCCCTTTCAAAAGAAGGATAATCGATATACAGGTGGATGCACCGCCTTTTGAGAGCGTCACTGAAATCACGGTAATTGTTGCTGGTCAGAACCACCAGGGGAATCGACTTCGCCTTCACGGTACCCAGTTCCGGGATAGAAACCTGGTAATCAGACAAGGCCTCCAGGAGAAAGCTCTCGAACTCCTCGTCACTCTTGTCAAGCTCATCCACCAGCAGAACCACGGGCTTCTCTGCCTGAAGCGCCTTCATAATGGGCCTGGCTAAATAGAATTCCTCTGAAAAAATGTTGGCCTTGGTTTCTTCCCAGGTCTTCTCGGTCAGGTGATTAGCCTGAATTCTCAGCAACTGCTTCTGGTAGTTCCATTCAAAAAGCGCTTTTGATTCGTCAAGGCCTTCATAACACTGGAGCCTGATCAGCTCAGTGTCAACGGCTTTGGCCACTGCCTTGGCCAGTTCGGTCTTACCCACCCCCGCCGGGCCCTCGATCAACAGCGGTTTATGCAATTTGGCCGCCAGAAATACGGCGGTGGCCAGCCTGTCATTTATGAGGTATTGCTGCTTGGTGAGTTTTTCCTTTACTTCCTGTATTGATGAAAACAATGTGTACACCTCTCCCCAAAAACTCCTGAAAAACAAACCACTAACCTTTACGGTTAGTGTGGACTGAAACAGCATGATATATCGGCAATTACAGGCTTGACAGCAAGGTATCTTACCGGCAACCTGTACGACATTGGGGTGCCTGTTACATCAGCTTTCCGGGATCAAATATGGCGTTGTATTGATCCCAGCCGCAATTCCCCACACCCTCCAGCCAGTTCATAAAATACTGCAGTTTTTCCCGGCTGGGGCGGTGATGTTCAAAAGCCGGGCCGGAATCATGGAAACTCACGAGATTGAACAGTACTTCGCTTACCAGCTGGTCACCCATTTCACCGTATTGGGTAATCATTTCATATGCCCAGTTTGATACTTCATGCTGGCTTATTTCTCCTGCCAGAAACCGGTCCAGGACTAAGCGCAGGGTATCTCTGTCAAGCATTGGCGGAACCACTCCCATTAAAATCTCGCAATTAATATTATATCATTACTGATCCAAAAATTCCAATACCCTCCCGTTACAAACTGTAATTCGGAGCCTCTTTGGTTATGATTACGTCATGGGGATGACTTTCCCTGAGCCCCGCAGAAGTGATTCTCATAAATTTGGTTTTTGTTTTCAGTTCGGCTATGTTTCTCGTGCCGCAATAGCCCATACCTGCTTTTAGTCCGCCGACCAGCTGGTAAACCGTTTCCGACAAAGGACCTTTATAGGGAACCCTGCCTTCAATGCCCTCGGGTACAAACTTCTGTTCATTTTCCTGGAAGTAGCGGTCTTTACTGCCTTCCTTCATCGCTCCCAGCGAGCCCATGCCCCGGTATACTTTGAAGCTCCGCCCCTGGTAAATCTCTATATCCCCGGGGCTTTCCTCGGTCCCGGCAAAAAGGCTGCCGATCATAACCACATCGGCCCCTGCCGCTATAGCCTTAGTGATATCGCCTGAATATTTGATTCCCCCGTCCGCGATTATTGGAATCCCGTGCTTGGCCGCTTCTTTGGCGCAGTCAACGATTGCGGTAATCTGGGGAACGCCGATTCCGGCCACAACCCTGGTCGTACAGATAGACCCCGGACCTATCCCGACCTTCACACAGTCGGCGCCGGCTGAAATCAGGTCCCTGGTGGCCTCGGCAGTAGCCACATTTCCCGCTATCACCTCAACTTCCGGGTACTTTGATTTGATCATATGCACGGCTTCCAGGACGCCTTTGGAATGCCCATGAGCGGTATCGATGCAAATAACGTCAACCCTGGCGTTAACAAGAGCCTCGGTCCTTTCCATCATATCCCGGGAAACACCGACTGCCGCTCCCACTACCAGTCTCCCTTTGCTGTCCTTGGCAGAGTTGGGGTAGATCCTGGCTTTTTCTATATCCTTAATGGTAATAAGGCCCTTGAGGTGGTTCCGTTCGTCCACAATGGGCAGTTTTTCCACCTTATGCTGCATGAGGATTTGTTTGGCCTCTTCCAGGGTTGTCCCAACAGGGGCTGTGATAAGGTTTTCTTTGGTCATTACCTCTGCTATTCTCCTGGTATAATCGGTCTCAAACCTCAGGTCACGGTTGGTGAGGATGCCTACCAGCACATTGTCAACCGTAATTGGGACACCGGAAATCCTGTATCGCTCCATTATTTCCAGGGCATCGCTAACCGGATGGTCGGGAGACAGGGAAATGGGGTCGGTAATTACCCCGTGCTCGGATCGTTTGACCCGGTCTACCTCGATAGCCTGTTTCTCAATACTCATGTTTTTGTGAATTATACCTATACCGCCCTCCCTGGCAATGGCTACAGCCAGCCTGGACTCGGTGACGGTATCCATCCCCGCGCTCATAAGAGGTATATTAAGCTTGATTTTTTTGGTCAGATAGGTGGAAGTATCAACATCCCGGGGAAGCACCTCCGATTTTGCCGGGATTAACAAAACATCGTCAAAGGTCAGGCCTTCTCTGGTAAATCTTTCGTCTGCCATGTTCTCTCTCCCTTCCCTGTTTTTCTCCGCCTGTTACTCATTTTGAATATTATATCACAACCCACTTAAAAGTTCTACCTGAATGTAATTGTTGAAAAATGACATTTAACGCAAATGAAAATAAAAATTCACTTTTCCTTCCCTAATCCACTCCTGTAATTTCCTTTTCAGCATCTCCCGTACATACCGGCGGGTAACCGGCAACAGAAGAATAAATCCAACCATGTCTGTGAGAAGTCCGGGAGTCAGTAACAACAAGGCTCCGATCAGGACCAGCAACCCTTCCAGCAGCTGGTTCCCGGGAACGATCCCGGCCTGCAGTTCCTGCTTTATCCGGTTGATGATATAAAAACCCTGCTGTTTGGCCAGAACAGCGCCCGCAATCCCGGTCCCCAGTATCAGGGCCAAAGTGGGAAATACCCCAATATATCCTCCCAATTTAATATAGATAATTATTTCAACCACCGGGACGGCTATAAACAGTAAAATTAATTTCAACATGGCCCAGGCTCCTTGGTTTTTGTTAATTTTTCTCTTTCTTGGGCAAATATCCTCTGTTTTTGGATTTTGGATTATACAATTGAGTATAATAATATTAAAGCAGGGGAGGTGAAATTCCGTTGAGTCCCAAAGATAAACGCGAGAAGAATTTTCCGTTCCCGCCGTTCAATGTCTCGGTTAATTATTATACCGACCCTATTTACAGCACCGATGCTTTTTACGGGTATGTTGATGAATCCGGCCCGTCCGAACAAAGCAGTGAGAATAAAGAAAGAAAACGTGAGGAAAGGCTTGTGGAGGATTCTTTGGATGAACCGGTGGAAAGCTGGGGCTGGATAAACAATGTAGATTGAAAAGCAAGGGTAATTGACTTCAATTACCCTGCTAATCCTGGCCCAGCGTTGTGCCAAGGCCTTTCCTGTAAAAATGTTCTCTCAGACAGGCAATGGTCTTTTCAGATACCCCGAACTCCCGGGCCATTTCCGTATCTTTTTTGTTTGCTCCGACTGCCTCCACAAACCTGTCGAAATCAATGCCCACCTCATCAGTCATTTCTTTCAGGTTGGGCCCCGCTTCCCAGGGAACCCGCGACCTTAAATAAATTTCCATTTAGTATACCTCCCGTCAGTTCCTTTAGTGCTTATCCTGCCCGTTTTACGGGAAATGTAAACACAAAAACCGCAGGAAAGTATAATCAAGGACTCACTCCTTCCCAAACAGAGGAATGAATTTAAACCTGTTGACATCGACCAGTCCCTTGTCGGTTATTTTTATATCCGGAATAACAGGCAGCGTTAAGAAAGACATAGCCATAAACGGCTCTGTCAATTTGCAACCGAGTTCGGCGGCCGCCTTTTTCAGCTTAAGAACCTGGCCGGTTACCGTCTCCGCGTCACTTACAGACATCAGTCCGGCAACCGGCAGCGGTACACTGGCTGTAATCTTACCCCCTTCAGCTACCGAAAGCCCGCCCCCCATTTGCATTATCTCCCGGACAGCCACTTCCATATCCCTGTCATTGGTTCCGATGACTATAATGTTGTGACTGTCATGAGCGACCGAAGATGCCAGAGCTCCTCTCGCCAGGCCGAAGCCGTGCACAAAGCCCAGCCCAATATTCCCCGAACCTGTATGCCGTTCTACCACAGCTATTTTCAGAATGTCATTTTCCGTATCCGCAACAGCCAGTTCCTGTTCAATTTTGGGTTTGGCCATCATCTTCCTTGTAATGATTTGCCCCGGCACTGTGGCAATTACTTTGACCGTATCTCCGCGAGCCTTGATTTCAAAAGGTCTGTCCGGCAAACTGACATCCATGCTGGTCATTACAGGAAAGTTTTCCACAGGCCAGTCTTTTACCGGTTTTCCGTCTCTGGCTACCAGTGTTCCCCTCTTGTACACCCTGTGAGGATTAAATCCGGTCAGGTCATCCAGCACCACGATGTCTGCCTGGTATCCGGGCGCCAGAGCACCGAGGTCTTTAAAACCAAAATATTGGGCCGTATTTATCGTTACCATCCTAATGGCAGTAACAGGGTCAATCCCTAATGCCACCGCTTTTTTCAGGTTGAGGTTGAGGTGGCCGACTGTCGCCTGAAAAAACATTGATGACCCCGGCATTTCTAAGGACCAGGTCAGCCATTCTATCTCCTCTGGCCACTGCCAGAAAATCTGCTGTCAGCATTCTTATCCCTCCTTACTCTCCTAATATATTTTTCCATCGATTGGTCAAAATACCTGCTCACAAACACAAAATTTAAGGGTGGCTTTTTCTGTTTCCCACCCCGCGGTTGTCGCTCTATCTCTTTAACAGATACTGGTTGACAATCCGGGCCGGTGTGCCGGCCACAAACCGTTCCACCAGAAGAAACAGCACTGTCAGGTCATCCAACTGACCAAAAAGGGGTATCCAATCCGGAAAAATGTCGTAAGGCAAAAGGAAATATGCCAGAGCCCCCCCGAGAAAAAGCAGTTTTCTGGACCAGTGGATCCGTTTATCCCAGGCCAGATTCCACACCAAAGGGACCGATTTGGGCAGGTTTAACAGCATTAAAAGCCTCCCCCGCACTTCTTTGTCCAGCCAGGCCATTTCCATCTCCTCCTCCTGGGGACTGACCTTTGCCTTTAATAATATTATATGCGGTATTTGGCGACGTATTTCTTTATCGAGCCCAAATAAATTTTTTATGGCATTTGTTTTGACCGGCAAATTTACCCACAAGTCATGTTCAGGTGGTTTGTATCGTTCAGCAGGCACACGATAGCCCTGTCTTTGCTGTAAAACTCGATAATGTTCAGGGAGACATTATCCTGTTTGATCTTCCAGTATTCATTAAGGTTCATTCCCAAAACGGTGGCCACCGCAATCCTGATTATGCCTCCATGGGCCACCACCAGCACATTTCCGCCGGGGTTCTCATCGATAATCTTGTTTAGCCCGGCCCAGCACCTGTCAGCCACTTCACCCAGAGACTCGCCTTCGGGTATTTTGGTGTCCCGCGGGTTGCTGCGCCAGCCCTTCATAACATCATGGAACTGCTGGTCGATCTCACTGTATGTCAGGCCTTCCCACAGGCCAAAGTTTGTTTCCCGGAGTTCCGGCAGAGCCTTCACCTCCAGGCCGTGAAAAGCGGAGATTATTTGGGCCGTCTGCATGGCTCTCGACAGGTCGCTGGCATATACCGCGTTAAACTTTTCGGTCGACAGCCTCAAGGCAATCTTGCCAGCCTGGGCGCGCCCTTCCTCGCTCAGCGGGATATCCCGGTGGCCCTGGTACTTCAGGCTTTTGTTCCATTCAGTTTCGCCGTGCCTTACCAAATAAAGCCTGGTCACTTTTTCCATTTCTTACTCCCCCCATCTGCAGTAAGGCCTCAATCAGCTTCTCATTTTCCTCTCTCTTCCTCACAGCGACCCTGATATAGGCCGGCCGCAGATTCTTATACGAACTGCAGTCCCGCACCAGGATTCCTCGTTGGCCGAGTATCCGGCACATTTCAGGGGAAGAATAACCCGCACCCTCCACATCGATGAAAATATAGTTTACGTTGGGCTTATACGGCCTGAACCCCTCTATGGCCCGGATTTTGCCGAAAAGGTAGTCTTTTTCCCTGGACACATACTCCACGGTCGCTTTTATATATGTTTCGTCAGCCAACGACGCCGCTCCTGCCAGTTGGGCAAAACAGTTGACATTCCATGGGTCCCTTATCCGGTTCAACCTGCCGACAATACCGGGATTGCCCAATCCCACGCCTAACCGCAGCCCGGGAACCGCAAAAAATTTCGTCAGGGAATACACGACAAAAAGGTTGTCATGGTCGGGTACCAGGTCTGCCACAGAATAGCGGAAACGGTCAGGTACAAAGTCCATAAAGGCCTCATCCACTACTACAATTTTGCCCAGTTTACCCGCCTCCCGGATAATTTCCCGCAGTTCTTCCCGGGGCACCAGGCACCCGGTCGGGTTGTTGGGGTTGCAAACAAAGATAAGGTCCGAATCCTCCCAATGCCGGAAAACATCCTCTTTATCAAGGGCAAAGCCCTTCCCCTCCTGGAGGAGAAGGTCTTTTACCTCTCCGCCGTTAATTCTTACGGCTATTTCGTACTCATTGAACGTGGGCGCAGGGATCAGCGCCCGGCGGGGTTTTAACAATTTGACCAGCAGGTAGATTATTTCAATGGCCCCGTTCCCCGCTACAATCATTTCTTGAGGCAGGCCTGTCCGGTCTGAGACGGCTTTCACCAGCAGTTTTGCTTCCGGGTCAGGATAACGGGCAATGGCGTCTATATTTGCCAGGATCGCTTCCACTGCTCTGGAAGAAGGCCCTAGCGGATTCACATTGGCGCTGAAATCGAGAAATTCATTTTCTTTTAACCCGTACTTTTCTGCAGCCTCCCGTATGTTTCCTCCATGTATATGTCTAATTTCTGCCAAACCGTTTCACCCGCTCTCTCCCGTAATACCTCCACCCCACCGTCAGTTAACTCGGTTTTGAAGAAATTTCTGAAACCCTTCTCAGCCAATAGTCTCATGGCTTTTCCGGCCAGATTTTGGCCTGAATCAAAGAGCAGGCCTACCACCGTACCGCTGTGAGCTACATTTACTCCGATTCCGCCGGCCTGCCTGGATATTTCGTAGAGCTCTTCCAGTTCAGGCTTGTATAAAATGTGCTGGTTGGCAAACGCACTTTCTGTGGCAGCTTCTCCTAATAGACGGCAGTCCCCGGAAATCAATCCCCTTTCCAGTTTCTCCAGAGCCGAGATAACCCTGTGTTCTTTGAGCCGATTCATTTTATCCAATTCCAGGTTTGCATTAAACAAAACAGTATCCACCGAACCGCCCAGGTCAACTATCACAATATCCAGTTCCGGGGCTTTCCCCAAGACCCTGGCCACTTTGCCCTGCACATGGTCAAACATTGTTATACCGGCAAACATTATCCCGTCGGTCGGTTCGATTGACAGGGCGATGGCGGCTATTTCCGGTGGGGTAAGGAAGGTCCCCAAAGCGGCGGCAACAGCGGCGCAGGCCGCGGCAATATCCGCCGTGCTGCTGGCCATCCCCTTCCCGGGCGGGATTGATGAGGAAACGCTTACCTCGGCTCCCGTTTCCGGCCGGTCAAAGAATCGCAAAGTTCTTTCCACTGCCATCCTTACCTTTGACAGGTTTTTATCAACCCGGATGATTCCGGATGTGTTGAGGGTAACCTTGACCACAGAATAAATATTTACCGGGCAGGTAACCAAAAAATTAAGCTGTTCGATTTTTCCCTGCACCAACTCTCCGCATGTCCCGTTTGCTCTCGCCATTCCCTGCATAGTATTACCCGCCTCTTCTTTATTTTAACAGCCCCTGTGTGTAAACCAGGTAAACCCCGACCAATCCCAAAACTTCACTGATCTCTTCCACCGCTCCGTATATATCTCCTGTCAAACCGCCTAAGCTCCGCCAAACACTCTTCAGCCATAAATGGCCGAGCAGAGCCGGAACCAAAAAGACAAGCGCGCCTTCCCGCATTGCCGCCACCAGGGTAATGACCGTTACTGCCGTAGCCAAGGCAAATTCCCGGTTTCCGGTGCAATCGGAGTACGAGTTGCCCAAACCCTGTGTTCTCAGGTACGGAAAGAACCTGATGGCATATACCATGCTCCAGCGGGCAAACACCGGCACTGCCAACAGCCAGCCAATTACGTTGATTTTCAGTAATTCCGCGTAAAAAACAAGTTTAAGCAAAAGCAGGCAGGCCAGTCCCAGTACGCCGAAAGACCCGACCCGGCTGTCTTTCATGATCTCCAGCTGGCGCTCACGGTTACGGCCGCTGAACAGGCCGTCCACGGTATCCATGAAACCGTCGATATGTAAACCCCCGGTGACCAAAACACCTGCCAATATCAAAAAAACAGCCGTAATCAAGGGGGGAAAGAATACCAGGCCTATTTGTCTGACTGCCAGCAAAAACATGCCGATTATGAGACCGACCACCGGAAAAAAGGCCGAACCCCGGCCACATTTCCGGTAATCAAACTCCGGGGCCGCTATCTGGATGCGAGTCAAAAACTGCAGGGCAAAAACAAAGCTATCCCACATATTTATACCTCAATACTCAATCCCGCGACGGCTTGTAATACCCTTTTTAAAAGGGTGCTTAACCGCTTTCATTTCCGTAACCAGGTCGGCCAGCTCAATTATCTCTTCAGGTATACCGCGGCCGGTGAGAATAAGTTCCATGTTATGCGGTTTTGACTTGATTAAATCCACCACCTGTTTTGTGGTTACCAGTCTGTACCTCAGAGCGTTCCCTATTTCGTCCAGGATTAATACGTCACAGGCTCCGTCATTGATAAAATCCAGAGCTTCCTGCAACCCCAGCTGGGCATGTTCCAGGTCTTCCTTGTCCGGCCCCCTGTCCTTGACAAAGCATTCTCCGCAGCCGGTGCACTTCTTATAGCCCTGCCGGATCAGGGCTGCAATTTTGCAGCCGCGGCCAAACTGGCTGATTGTCAAAAGAGGGGCCAGTCTGTTCGCCACCGTTAACTCCCCGGCATAACACCGGCCCTTCATGAACTGGATCACGTGAACACGGAAACCGTGCCCGACTGCCCGGACCGCCAGGCCCAGGGCAGCCGTCGTCTTTCCTTTCCCTTCGCCCGTATAAACCTGGACCAGGCCAAACTCTTTAATGATTTGCATATTCCCACTTCCTTACAGTGTCCATTTACACCATTTCAAACAATTGTTTATAAATCAAATCACTTGCTTCTTCCCGCATACTGTTTACAGAAATCAACAAAGCGCCCGGCCAGCCCGGAATCCGAAGCAAAGTGAAGGTGCGCATAAGAAGCCAGAATATTCTCGTTGGCATAACCGTCCAGAACAGTCTCCCGGTACCTGTTCCTGACCAGCCGGAACGCATACCTGAATTCTGACGTATCCGGTTCAATCCGCGAGTAATGAAATTCGTGGCCTCTGGCCATTTTACCGGCCGGCATCAGGATGTTGTCTGACAATGCTTCGGCTTCCACATAACCCATGCCAACCAGTCTTTTTTCCATCACACATCTGCCGGGGACCAGTCCCACCATGGGAAATTCCCGTCCCTGAAAATCCACGATAGCTCTTGTTAAATACATGAGTCCACCGCATTCAGCAAAGAGAGGCATTCCCGCAGAACCCGCCGCCCTGATTTGACTTATCATGGCCCGGTTGGCCGAGAGTTCGCCGATAAACATTTCCGGGAAACCGCCCCCGATATAAATGCCGCCCAGCCCACCGGGCAGTTCGCTGTCATGCAGCGGGCTGAAGGGTACCAGTTCGGCTCCCCCCTTTTCCAGCATCTCAAGGCCGTCCTGGTAATAAAATGAAAAGGCTTCATCATAGGCTATACCTATTCTGACTTGAATTGAACCTGCTTTTTGTCGGCCCGGCCAGGGGGTGTTTATTTCTGAGGCAGGAGTTAACGGTTCGGCATTGCCCGCAATCTCCAGCAGTTTATCCAGGTCCATTCCTTCCCTGACCTCATCGGCCAGGGAACCGACCATTTCAGGCAATTCGCCGCCTTCCACCGTCGGCACCAAGCCGAGGTGCCTTGATGGCAGCTCCAGTTTTGCATTTTTCCTTACATATCCCACAACCGGGAGATCACAGTAGTATTCTATGGCTTCCTGCACCAGGTTCAGGTGGCGCTCACTGCCTATTCTGTTTAAAATGACCCCCGCTATATTTAATCCGGGGTCAAAATTCTTATACCCCAAAACCATGGCGGCAGCGCTTCTGGCCATAGACTTCACGTCAACTATAAGCAGCACCGGGCACTTTAACAATTTGGCGATATACGCCGAACTGCCGTGCTCCGCCGCACCCGATGAACCGTCAAAAACCCCCATCACACCTTCAATCAAAGCCACGTCTGCCCCAGCCGCCGAAGCGGTAAACAGCCGAAAAACCGTTTCCTCACCCAGCATCCAGGCATCCAGGTTGCGGGACTTGTTGCCGGTGGCCAAGGTGTGATATGTAGGGTCAATGTAGTCCGGCCCCACTTTGTAAGGCTGGACATTGTACCCTGACCTGGCCAGGGCGGCCATTACGGCAGTGGTAATGGTGGTTTTACCGACTCCGCTGTGAGTGCCGGCTATCATCAACCTGGGGATTCTTATACCCTGTATATTCATGAGTTCCCATCCTCAGCCTTATTTTGTGTTATAACAGGGGTCAGTCAAGCAACATTGAGACCCAGTAGGTTACCAGGCTGCCGAGAAGAACCGTAAGCCCCGAGACTACGTGCATAATCCTGACCGTGTCCACAATGTGCTGTTTGTCCAAATTCGTTTCAGGGTCGCCCATATAAGCCCGGTGAGACTCAATGCCGCCGTAGAAATTCACTCCACCCAGCCTCACGCCCAGGGCACCGGCCACTGCCGCTTCCGGTATGCCGCTGTTGGGGCTTGGATGCCTGGCGGCATCCCGCAGCACTATGCGTACTGCCCTTTTTACCGGCCGGCCCGTGATCAGAAAGGTCAAAACCAGGAGTATCCCGGTCAGTCTCGCGGGTACAAAGTTGCAGATATCATCGAACCTGGCGGAAGCCCAGCCGAATTCACGGTATTTTTCATTCCTGTACCCGACCATGGAATCCAGGGTATTGACCGCCTTGTAGGCCATGGCCAGGGGGACTCCGCCGATAAACGCGTAAAACAGGGGGGCCACGATGCCATCGACAATATTCTCGGCCACTGTCTCTATGGTAGCCCTCGTTATCTCACTTTCGTCCAGCCCGGCAGTATCCCTGCCCACAATCCAGCCCACTTTCCGGCGCGCACCCGCTATATTACCCGACTTAAGGAGCTTATATATCTCCAGAGCCGCGTCGCCGAGGCCTTTAACGGCAATCGTGGTACTGAGAAACCAGACGCTGACCAGTAACGCCAGCCAGCGGTTCAGATTCTGAACTCCCGCCATTATACCCCACATTATCATATATGTTGACCCCACCGTGATTATGGTGAGCAGGACACCCGACAGCCTCAACCCAATCAGCGGGGCCGCCCACCTGCGCAGCCATTTTTCCAGAAAATCAATTCCTTTGCCTATTATCACGACGGGATGGGGAAACTGCCTGGGGTCTCCGACCACCAGGTCCAGAATATAGGCTGCGGCAACCTGAAACATTTTAACAGGCCCCCACCCTGCGGGCTTGTTTACCCCGAGGTTCAAGGTTCATTATTTCATATAGTTTATCCATATCCATGCTGTTTCTGACCACATCTGCCAGTTTGTTAAAATCTTTTTCCCGCTGTTCAAAGACAGTCTGCACGTCACTGGCCTCCAGGGGACCCCATCCCTTCTTCCGCCTTATCACGTCCAGGACATGCCGGCGGAAGGAGTCATTGTCAAAAACTCCGTGGATATAGGTCCCAAATACTCTGCCGTCCGCGCGGACAGCCCCGTCCAGAATGTCAACTTCCCGGGTGGACCGCTCGCAGATCCGGAAGGCCGGCACTACTCCGTCACCGATCTCAGACCGGCCCATGTGAATTTCATACCCTTTCACCAATTGTCCTTTTACCCCGTCGAAGAACGGTCCGGAACCGATAATTTCCGCCTGGACCTGGGTAGTTATCTTGTCCGGGTCAAAGGTGGTGGTTATGTTCAGCAGGCCCAAACCTTTCACGCTGTCAATATCGGACTCGGTGTGCAGGGGGTCATGCAGCTCCTTCCCCAGGATCTGAAAACCTCCGCAGATTCCGATGACGGGAACGCCTCTCCTTTCCTGTTCGATAATAAGAGACGCCAGTCCTGTTTTTTCAAGGTAGGTTATATCATGAATGGTATTCTTGCTGCCCGGGATGATGATCAGGTCCGGGTTGCCCATTTTATTGGCCTTGCCGACATACCGCAGCTGGACATCCGGTTCATCCTCAAGGGGGTCAAAATCAGTGAAATTGGAAATGTGGGGGAGGTTAATGACCACCACGTCCAACTTATTCTCAACCGTTTTCATGCCGGCCTTCAGCGTCTCTTCCGGAATGGTGTCTTCCTCCTGGATCCGGAATCCCTGGAAATACGGAATTATCCCCAGGACCGGCACCCCGGTCTTTTTCTCCAAAAATTCCACCGCCGGCTGAAACAGTTTCACATCACCGCGGAATTTATTAATTATTATGCCGGCCACCCGGGCCCTGTCCGCCGGGTCCAGGAGCTCCAGGGTGCCCACAACAGAGGCCAGGGCTCCCCCCTTGTCTATGTCTGCCACCAGCAGCACCGGGCAATCTGCCATCCTGGCTATTCTCATATTTACTATTTCCGTAGCCTGCAGGTTGACCTCAGCCGGGCTTCCTGCCCCTTCTATAACAATGATTTCATACTCCGACCTGAGTTTAGACAATGAATCTTCCACAACACCCAGGACCTGCATGTTATATTTTTCATGATATTCCTTGGCAGACATATTCCCCACCGGCCTGCCGAGGACAATTACCTGGGAGGTTGCCTGTCCGGTCGGTTTCAGCAGCACAGGGTTCATCAACACGCTCGGGGCCAGGCCGGCGGCTTCCGCCTGAACAACCTGAGCCCTGCCCATCTCTCCTCCATCCCTGGTGACATAAGAATTGAGGGCCATATTCTGCGATTTAAAAGGCGCAACCTTGTACCCGTCCTGCAGGAATATCCTGCACAGCGCCGCCACCAGCACGCTCTTACCTACATGTGAACCGGTTCCCTGCAACATAATGCATCCTGACTTCATAAATCTTACTCCTTTCTTCCTTTTAAATCTATAGGATATCCGGCAACCACCAGGTAAGCCTCGTCAGCCAGGCCCGCAATGATCTGGTTGGCCCGTCCCACAAGTTCCTGGTACTGCCGCCCGAGGAAATTGTCTGACACCAGGGTCATCCCGACCTCATTTGAAACAATTACCACATGGGCCTCTGCCTCTTTGGCTGCTTCGGCCAAAGACCTTATTTCCTCTAAAATCTCGGCCTGGAACTCCTTTTGAAATTCTTTTCCCTTTTCTTTTTCTTTTTCAAACATCAGATTGCTCAACAGGACTGTCAGACAATCGAGCATGATCACGTCACATTTCGATCCATGATTGATAATTTCTCCGGTAACCTTTACCGGCTCTTCCACAGTTGTCCACGTGTCGGGCCTTCTTGCCCGGTGCAGGGCAATGCGGTGCCGCATCTCTTCATCCAGGGCCTCGGCCGTCGCGATATAAACAATTTTCTCGCCTAATTCGGAGGTGATCTTTTCGGCAAATGTGCTTTTGCCGCTCCTGATACCCCCGGTGACAAAAACGAGTTTTCCCCTCATTGTGTTCCAACTCCTAAATATTAAGTCCTCAGTACTGACGACTGAGGACATGGTATTATCAAAGGCAATCTGCCGGATGATTCCACCATAATCCTTTACTCGCGAAGGACTGATGGCCAACCTCCGGGCCGGTATCCTGGCTCCCAGATCAACACGCCTCTTACGCCTTCCCCCGAACAGGTGGCATCATGTAAGGGCATTCCCTGGCTACAGTGGCGGAGACCGCTCAGGCTTATCCTGATTCCCGTTTGCGACACCCGGAAGCATTTTATGCAGTTTATTATACTAATTTTACTACAACTAGGCCTGTATGTAAATGCCTGGGGTTGCAAAAATTCACATCCCCTTTAACTTGTGATATACTGAATAAAACCGGTTCCCGGCAACAACCAGGGGTGGGACAAGTTTATGAACACAACTCTTAAAAGAAGCCGGCAGTTTTTCCAGGCGCTTTTTGCGAAAATGGAACCCAAAGACCATGCAATGGTTGAGCAATACCTGGACGAAACCGAAAAAGAGCTTTTTTACAGGATGGCTCCCGCTGTCCAGAAGCACTGCGTTAACGTGGCTGAAACAGTCTCCGGCATGGACGGCGGCCGGCCTGACCTGAACCGCCGCCTCCTCATAAAAGCGGCTTTGCTGCACGATTTAGGCAAGTCCGGCGGGGATTTCACTTTGCTGGACCGGGTCTGGTACGTGCTGGTGAAGAAAATTTCACCCCGATTGGCCTTGAAATTGGCCAAACCCGGAAAAGGCCGGTTTTTGGCCAGGCTGCGCAACGCCTTTTACATTCACTTAAATCACGCGGAGATGGGCGCTTCCTTGCTCCGAAACTCCGGGCTCAAAGGAGAACTTGTTTATCTGGTGCGGAATCACCATAACGATGGCCTGGCTTCCGGTTCGCCAGAACTGGAACTGCTTATTCAGGCCGACGAGCTAAACTAGAACAAATCCAAAGAGAAATTTAAAAACCGGCAGTGCCGGTTTTTTTATATTCTTTCTTTGATTTTGGTCAAAAGGTCTTCAATCAGGTGCGGCAGGGGCTCAGATTTATATCCTGCCAGTTCAATATCACCGCGTGTTACCGGCAGAAGAATTTTGGGGGCGGCGCTGCTGGATACGACCTCCGCCATCCTGGGAGTAACCTCTCCCAGCATGGCGTTTGCCATGACAATACTTATCGGGCCCACTATCAGGTCCACCCTGCCGGCATTGAAAACAACGGCATTTTCACCGGAAGCCCCTTCATTGGCGCCTGCCTTCAACATAGCGGCTGTCGCCAGGGCGTTAGTGCCTAAAGCGAGGATTTCAACTTCTTCGGGTAGTTCTTTCCTCAGTTTTTCTATAATATACTTGCCTATTCCCCCACCCTGTCCGTCAATCACCGCAATCCTCATGGTACCTCCTCCTACGCTAACATATCCTGGGCAACTGCTCACCCACCAGCATGTCCACTATCCTGCGCCCGCCGATACCCGTGGAAAGAACGACTCTTCCCGGGTGGTCGGCCACCACTTCGCCTATGATGGCACTTTCAGCCCCATAGGGGTGTTTTTTCATGGCTTCCAGCATCAGGCCCGCTTTTTCGGCAGGAACTACTGCCAAGAGCTTTCCTTCGTTAGCCACATACAGGGGGTCAAATCCAAGGATCTCGCAGGCTGCCAGGACCTGTTCGCGGACCGGTATGGCTTCTTCCTGCAGGACGATCCCAACATTGCTCTGGGAGGCAATCTCATTCAGGGTTGTGGCCACACCTCCCCTGGTCGGGTCCCTGAGTACATGGATGTCCCTGGATACCTCCAGCATTGCCTTCACCAGCCCGTTCAGGGGCGCAGAGTCACTGGCAATTTCTTCTCTGAAAGAAAGCCCCTGGCGTTCAGCCATTACAGCTATGCCGTGGTCACCTATATACCCGTTAATAAGGACTTTATCTCCCGGTCGGGCAAAGCTGCCGGATATATTTACCCCTTCCGGTACCAGTCCTATCCCGGATGTGTTTATGAATATTCGGTCTGCCGAACCTCTCTCGACAACCTTTGTATCACCGCAGACGATTTTCACCCCGGCTTCGTCGGCCGTTTTTCTCATCGATTCCACAATAGTCTTCAGCTGGTCGACAGGCAGCCCCTCTTCGATAATGAAACCGGCGCTTAAATACAACGGTTCGGCACCGCCCATGGCCAGGTCATTGACTGTCCCGCAGACCGCCAGTTTGCCGATGTCTCCTCCCGGAAAGAACGGCGGACTGACAACAAATGAATCGGTGGTAAAGGCCAGCCGTACCCCCGCAGCATATATTTCGGCCCTGTCATCAAGCTGATTCAGGACATCATTATCAAATACGGGCAGAAATAAATCCTTGACCAGCTGGTGGGACAACCTGCCCCCGCTTCCGTGAGCAAGCAAAATCTTTTTTTCCGCCAAATTATTCAGCTCCTTTTCCCGTATTTATAATACGCTGCACAGGTTCCCTCCACAGACACCATGCAGGGGCCGATAGGGTGTTCCGGCAGGCATGCCTTGCCGTAAAGACCACATTCCAGGGGAGTTATAACGCCCCGTAAAACCTCTCCGCACCTGCAGCCCGGGTGCTCCCGGCTTTCCCTGATTTCTATGCCGAACTTTTTTACCGCATCATATTTCCGGTATCTTTTCCGGAGCTTTAAGCCGGTTCCGGGAATGGTTCCAATCCCCCGCCAGACCGCGTCGCTTGGTTCAAAAACCTTAAACAGCACCTTCATGGCATGAGGATTGCCTTCCTGCGGCACACCCCGGCTGTACTGAATTTCAACCCTGGCCGTGCCTTCTTCTATCTGTTTTACCAGCATCAATATCCCCTGCAGAATATCAACCGGTTCAAAACCTATTATCACTGCAGGAATGCTGAACTCCCGGGCGATGAATTCATAAGGCTTAATCCCTATCAGGGCGCTGACATGCCCGGGAAGGATAAACCCGTTAATGCCGGTTTCATTATTGTCCAGAAGCGCCCTGATGGCCTGCGGAATAAGTTTTTGGGCCCCCAGCACGGAAAAGTTGGTCAGGCCTTCGCGTTCGGCCCGCAATACCGCGGCTGCGATTGTTGGGGATGTGGTCTCAAAACCGATCCCGAAAAACACCACTTCTTTTTCAGGATTGTTGACTGCAATGTCAACCGCATCCAATGTGGAATAAACAATCCTGATATCGGCTCCCAGCGCCTTTTCCGCGGATAGGCTGGATTCCGATCCCGGGACTTTCATCATGTCACCGAAGGTGGTCAGGATAACTCCCGGCCGGCGGCATAATTCTATGGCTTCGTCTATGTGCTTGTTAGGCGTAACGCATACGGGGCAACCGGGCCCGGATATCAAAGTGATGTTATGAGGCAGTATGTCCCTGATGCCATGCCTGAATATTGACACCGTGTGGGTCCCGCATACTTCCATCAGCTTAGCCGGTTTTTTGGACACTTTTTTTATTTTTTCCAGGATCTCGCCGGCCAATTTGCTGTCCCTGTATTCTTTAAGAAACTTCATGCTCCAAGATCTCCTTAAACAGCTCCAGTGTTTTTAAAGCCTCTTCCTCATCAATCACCTGGATGGCAAACCCGGCGTGGACCAGGACATAATCATCAAGTTTGGCCTCAGGCGCCAGGTCCAGGCTCACTTTCCGGGTGACGCCGGCTATTTCTACTTCGGCAATATTGTCATCGATGGAAATGATTTTGGCCGGTATCGCTAAACACATCCTGATTTCCTCCTCTCATCGGCTATTACCGCCTGTCCCAGGGATATCCCCCCGTCATTGGTGGGAACCAGCCTGTGAACATAAACCGCAAAATTGTTTTTCTCCAGGTCCCGGTGGACCATGTCCAGCAGAAACATATTCTGGAACACTCCGCCGCTAAGGCAGACACGGTTTTCGCCGTACTGCTCCCTGGCCATCAGGCAGACCCGGGTAATAATGTCTTTCACCGTGTAGTGAAATTTGCAGGCAATAGAACTCCGCGTTACTCCATTCATCAGGTCAGCCAGCACTTCCCTGATCATGGGACCGGTGTCAATTTCCCATGCCGGGCCGGAATTGTTGATAACATAATTATATCTTATGTTAACTGTATTTTTTTCTGTGAGAGCAATCTGTTCCATTTCCACTGCCGCCTGGCCCTCATAATTAACGTGATCTCTGACGCCAATTAAGGCTGCCACAGCATCAAACAGCCTACCCATACTCGACGTAGGCGGGCAATTAATCAATTTTTCCATCATGTCATCCAGCGCATCAAGGAGCATCTCATTCTTTCCGGCCAGGAACTTGGCCCCTTTCTGTTCTCTCCATTCATGTCCAAACTGGCTGTACAAATAGCCCGCCGCCATTCGCCATGGTTCTTTAATTGCTCGTGCTCCTCCGGGCATGGGTATATATTTCAAATGTCCGATTCTTCGAAAATCGGTGAGAGAAGCATATAAAAACTCACCTCCCCAGATGGAACCGTCAGGACCGAAACCGGTGCCGTCAAAAGCAACCCCCAGAACTTGCCCGTCCAGACCGTTCTCGGCCATACAGCTGGCTATGTGGGCATGATGATGCTGAACACCGGTCTTTTTAATGCCCGGCAGATCAAGGGCGTATTTGGTGGAGAGGTATTCCGGGTGGTAGTCATAGGCTACAAGGTCCGGCTCCACATGAAAGAGCTTCTTGTACATAGCAATTTCCCGTTCAAAGGCCTGCAAGGTTTCCAGGTTTTCCAGGTCTCCTATATGGTGACTGATAAAAGCATACCTTCCCTTGGTCAGGCAAAAGGTGTTCTTCTGTTCGCCCCCTACGGCCAGAACCTGTCCCATTTCCCGGGACAGCTTGACCGGCGCCGGAGCATACCCCCGGGACCTTCTCACAGGGTATTCTCTCCCCCGGTACACTCTGGTCACCGAGTCATCACAGCGATGCCAAATAACCCGGTTGTGAGCAAGAAAATAATCGGCGATCTGGCCCAATCTTAAAAATGCGTCCTCATCCTCGTAAGCGATAGGTTCGTCGCTTAAGTTTCCGCTGGTCATTACCAGGGGAAAATCTACATGTTCAAAAAGGATATAATGCAGCGGTGTATAGGGCAGCATCAGGCCCAGGTATGAGTTGCCGGGCGCCACCTGTTCAGCCAGTAAACATCCTTTTTTTCTTAAAAGCACGATGGGCCTGGCCGGAGACATCATCAGCCTGGCCTCTTCTTCATTAATATAACAGTATTCCTTAGCCTGTTCAAGATTTTTGACCATAACGGCAAAAGGTTTATCTTCACGAACCTTGCGTTCCCGCAGACTGCTGACGGTGTCATTGTCAAGAGCGTTGCAGGCCAGGTGGTATCCCCCCAGACCTTTAACTGCCAGGATATATTTCTCCCGCAGTAACCTGGCCGCCAGGATTACCGGGTTGTCCTGAGACACCAGCCCTCCTGACGAATCCCGCAAAACAACCCTGGGTCCACACACATGGCAGGCATTTGGCTGGGCGTGAAACCTCCTGTTGGTTGGATCCCCGTACTCGGCGGCACACTCGGGGCACATTGGGAACACATTCATGGTGGTATACTCCCGGTCGTAAGGGACGTCCTTGATAATCGTGAATCTCGGTCCGCAATTGGTGCAGTTTATAAACGGGTACATGTACCGCCGGTCATGGGGGTCAAACAGCTCCCCCAGGCATTCCGCACATGTGGCCACATCGACGGCAACAAGCGCTTCAACTTCCCCTGACCGCGCCGATGTGCCTATGGTAAACTCCGTGTAACCGGCGGGATCCATCTGTTGCACCGTAATTTCTTCTATTTTAGCCAAGGGAGGCGCTTCTTCCCGCAAACTTTGGATAAAGCGGTCGACAGGCTCCCGTTCTCCCTCCACCTCTATTTGGACACCTTCGGGGGTATTAACCACCAGGCCCCTTAAAGCATATCTCCTGGCCAGGCCGTAAACAAAAGGCCTGAAACCCACGCCCTGGACTATTCCCTTAACTAGAACCGCTTTCCGTACTAATGCCATTGAAATTGTACCTTCGCCTTTCACCAGATACTCAGTGCATACCCGGTTTTTTTATTATACCTAATAATTAAAAACTCGTCAAAAATGTTGAAAGACGGGCAGGTGTATTCCGGAGAGCGGCGTTATA
>DYZU01000206.1 GCA_022735835.1 Thermincola sp.
CGACGGCTTTGCCAAGGACGCCAACAACGCTTTGAAAGAGGCCTTGAACATGGTGAAGGCGCTGAAAGACATGTAACAGTGGATAAAACACTGGTCTTCAAGGAGGTAGTACCTGATGGAGTATAATGTTATATTTCAACCTTCCGGCCGGCGGGGAAAAGTGGCAGAAGGCAAAACCCTTCTCACGGCTTCCCACGAGCTGGGGGTTGATATTGAGGCCCCCTGCGGGGCGCACAAAGTATGCGGCAAATGTAAAGTAAAGATTGAAACCGGTTATTTTGAGAAATTTAATATTGATTCGCAGATGGAGCACCTTTCCCCTTTGACAGAGGAAGAGAAAAAAATACTGAAACCGGAGGAAATAGCCAACAATTATCGCCTTGCCTGCGCCACCGAAATCAGAGGGGATGTCCTGGTGTTTGTTCCTGAAGAAAGCCGCAAGGCGGACCAGGTGGTACTTGATACAGGTAAAGAGCGGACTTTTGTTCTTGACCCGGCAGTAAAGAACTATTATGTGGAAATGATACCTGCCACCCTGGAAGACCACAGAGATGACCTCCGCCGTTTGCAGGATGCCCTGAAAGAACAATTTGGCCTCGATAACCTGACCATAGACTATTTTGTCCTGAGAGAACTGCCCAACATCATCAGAGACGGGGACTGGAAAGTAACAGCAACGGTTCTGTATGACCGGGAAATTATCGATGTAAGGCCCGGCTTTGTTGAAAAATGGTACGGCATCGGTATTGACGTGGGTACCACCACGGTGGCGGCGTACCTGTGTGATCTGAAAACAGGCCAGATGCTGGTCAAAGACGGTATGATGAACCCGCAGGTCCGTTACGGTGAAGACGTGCTTTCCAGGATTACCTATGCCATGATGAACGAGGACGGCCGGGATAAATTACATAACGCCATCATCGAAGGTATCAATACGATGGTTTCCCGGATGACTGAAAAGGTTGGCCTGACACCCAGCGATATAGTGGAGATAACCCTGGTGTTCAACACGGCCATGCACCACTGTCTGCTTAACCTGGAGCCGAAATACATGGGCCGGGCGCCATTTGCCCCCGCTATCAAGGCCCCGTTTGACGTTAAGGCCCGGGACCTGGGAATTCAGATTCACAAGGCGGCCAACATTCACATTCTGCCTGTGGAGGCAGGCTTCGTAGGTCCTGACAACGTTTCCGTGCTGATTGCCGAAGAGCCCTACAAGCAGGATGAAGAGATCCGTCTCATTATTGACATCGGTACAAATGGCGAAATCGACCTTGGAAACAGGAAGAAGCTTCTTTCAACTTCTTGTGCCACCGGCCCGGCTTTAGAAGGGGCACAGATCAAGTTTGGGATGAGAGCTGCCCCGGGGGCGATTGAAAAGATCAGGATCAATCCGGAAACCCTGGAATGTACATACAAGGTGATCGGGGATGACCAGTGGCACGGCCGCGGCAGCAAAGGCAATGCCAAGGGTATCTGCGGTTCCGGGATCATTGACATGGTGGCCGAGGTATTTAAAGCCGGAATTATTAACAAGACAGGCCGTTTCAATACGAAACTGAATTCCGACCGGATCCGGAAAGATGAAAACGGCAAACCCGAATACGTATTGGTATTTGCCGAGGACAGCGGTATCGGCAAGGATATTACGGTAACTCAGGGAGACATCCGGGCCGTCCAGTTAGCTAAGGCTGCCCTTTACGTCGGAGCCAAGATGCTCATGAGACATTTGGGTGTCGAGAAGGTAGACCGGGTAACCCTGGCGGGGGCCTTTGGAAGTTTCATTGACCAGGAATCGGCTATGGTTATAGGGATGTTTCCCGACTGTGACCTGAGCAGGGTACACGCGGTGGGCAACGCGGCCGGCGATGGCGCCCAGGCAGCGCTGCTTGATAAGAACAAGAGAATTGAAGCCCGTGATGTGGCTGCAAGTGTTGAGTTTGTTGAGACCGCAGTTGAGCCTGATTTCCAGGAGCGGTTTGCGGAAGCAATGGCTTTCCCCCATTCTGTGGACCCATTCCCCAGTATCCAGCATATTCTTGATAAAATCCCCGGATATAAGTAAGCCAAAGGTTGGGGTAGCCTCATTTTAATTGGAGGTGTAAAAATGAAACCGAAAGAGTGTGTACTTACGGCTTTTCAAAATAAGAAGCCGGAAAGGGTCCCGGCCATCATTTACGGTGGCGGCGTTTGGACCATGAAGCATACGGGGAATACCTTTCAGGGTTTAATCGGCAAGCCAAAAGAAATGGCCGAAATGGTTATCAAAGTCAATGAAGAAATTAAATCTGACATGGTGTATGTAGGTTCCGGTTACAATAACGTACACCTGCAGCCCTTTGGCGGCCGTATCAAGTATCGCCCGGTAGGCGCCCCGGACCTCGAAGAACCCCTGATGAACAACGATGAGGACCTGGAAAGGCTCAAGGAGCAATACTCTGATATCCGCGCTACGCTAGCCAGCGACCCGGTAGTCCAGACTATCTGGGAAGCGGCACAGCTTGTCCATGATGCCATCGGTGATGAGTACCTCGTTTCCGCCACGGCCTGGGGGCCTTTCTCACTGGCTGCTCAGATATATGGTGTGGAGAAAATGATGCAGGACTGCTTCCGCAAGCCGGACCTGGTAGCTGCGACCATTGACTGGGCGGCAGACATCAACTACTATTTTTATGAGCCGATGATTAAGGCCGGGGCTATCGAAGCAACTGCTATCGCGGATGCCACCGCGTCCGGTGACTTGATTTCACCGCGGATGTTCAAGAAATTTGCCCTTCCCGGCCTGCAGAAATTCCATGCAAAGATTAAGGCCCTCAATCCTGATATCGGTCGCTTTGTGCACATTTGCGGTGACACGACCAAGAGCCTGGAGTTGTTCCCGGAGATGGGCGCCCACTGTATCGCTATTGACATGAAAGTCGATCTGGCGGTGGCGCACGAAAAAATCGGGGACAAAATGTGCATTGGCGGGAACTCCCATCCGGTATTCGTACTGAATAACGGCACCAAGGAGCAGGTAATCGAGAATGCCAAACAGTGTATTGAAAAAGCCGGTCTGGACGGCGGATATCTGCTGTTGCCCGGATGTGACATCCCGCCCGGACTGCCGGTTGAAAACATTTTTGCCTACCTGGAGACAGGCAGGAACTGGAAATACTAATTTTCAAAAACCAGAACAGGGGTGAAACAATGTTTAAATTGGATAAACCGCAAAAAGTCTGCCAGATTACCAATTTCAAGGTCGGCGGACAGTACGGCGAAAACCCTCCTTTGCTGATTTCCTCCATGTTCCACAACGGTGACAAGATCCTGGAGAGCAGGAGAGAAGGCAAATGGGACCGGGCCAAAGCCGAGGAATATATCAAGAAGCAGGAAGAGCTGGAAGAAAAAACGGGCATTCCCGCCATTACAGCCATGGTGGCCAACTCGGCAGAGGAGATGGCCAGGTATGTTGACTGGTTTACCAGCATCAGCGACAGGGCTTTTGCCATTGACATGTGGGTGGAGAAACCCCGCCTGGAAGCTGCCGAATATATAGCCAAAAAGGGTCTGCAGGACCGGTTGGTTTACAACAGTATCACTCCCTGGGATAAGGACATTCCCGGGCAGGTCAAGGCTTTGCAGGAAATGGGAATAAAACATGTGATAGTACAGGCTTATGATGTTACCGACCCCTCGCCGCAAGGCAGGTTAACCTGCTTTAACAAGATGATGGAGGTCATAGGGGAAGGTACTTTCGAGTCAATTCTCATTGATACTTCTGTGATGAACCTGCCGGCCATTGCCTTCTCGGGTGTCGCCAACAGGATAGTGAAAGAAGCCACCGGATGGCCGTGCGGTGTGGCCAGTTCCAACGGGACATATATGTGGAAGCAGGCCCGGGAATTATTCGGACCTGACGGTTTTGCCGCCATGAATGCTTCCGGCCAGGGTTGCTCCGCTCTTTTATGGTCCGACTTCATTTTCTACGGGCCGATCGTAGCGGCGCCCAAGATGTTCCCGGCCGTCGTTTCCGGTTCGGTAATGGCAGCAACTATGGGATTCTATGAGACCGGGAAACTGCCGACCAATGAAAACCACCCGTTATATAAATTCTTTGGAGATTTCGTTGAAAAACTGAAATCCGGGGAACAGCAGGCTCTCCCCGAACATGACTAATTTGGAGGTATAATGATGAATGCAAAGGAAAGAGTTCTAAATCTGCTTCAGGGAAAGGAAGCAGACCGGCCGGCAGTTTACAGCGGTATGGGGAATATCACTACTGCCGGACTGGACCAACTGGGCTACAAATTTGCCAAAGTGCATGGTGATGCCAAGATGCTGGCGGAAACGGCCGCTACTTCTTACAAGCTCTTTGGCCTGGAGTGCGCTGTCGTTCCTTACGACCTATGTGTGGAAGCTGAAGCTATCGGCTGTGTGATGAACCCCTACGAAGAAGTGGCCAATCTTCTTTACCCGACCATCAAGGAAAAGGTTGTTCACTCTGAAGATGAAATGACTACATTCCCGATTCCGGACAACATCACTTC
>DYZU01000207.1 GCA_022735835.1 Thermincola sp.
ATTTCATATTGGTCATGCCGAAGTGGCGGAATTGGCAGACGCACACGACTCAAAATCGTGCGGGAAACCGTGAGGGTTCGAGTCCCTCCTTCGGCACCAGACAAGGCTTCCGGGGTTTTGTAAGTCCCGGAATTTCTTATAAAACAGCCTCAGTAATGCAATTTTAATGCAGTTTTTGGACAAAAATTTAGCAGGGGTCGCGTCCCTGCTAATGTTAACAAACACTTTTATTTATCGCCCTGTGCCTTTGCAGGGCCTTTTTCTTTGCTCAGCAGGCCGTTTAATGTGGCCGCCGCCGCTTCCTGTAAGCCTGGCACCAGGTGGCTGTAAAGGTCAAGGGTCATGGTTATGGAGGAATGGCCTAATCGTTCCTGCACTACTTTTGGGTGAACGCCTCTTGCCAGCAGCAGGCTTGCATGGGTATGCCGCAGGTCATGCAGCCTCACCTTCGGCAGTCCGGCTTTTGTCAAGTGCCGCTGGAACCGCTTCGTGAATTCCCTGGGGTCAATCGGGCTTCCGTCCTCCTTGCAAAATACAAGGCCGTTGTCTTGGTACGCTTCACCCAAAAGAAGTTTCTCCTGTGCCTGCCGCTTCCTGTACGCCTTCAGTTCCCTGATTGCGTCATCGGTCAGGGTAACGCTCCGCCTGCCGCTCCTGCTTTTGGTCGTTTCCTCCAGGGACAGGCCGTCCTTTAAGGGCAACAACTGCCGCTGGACGGTGATAACGCCATGTTCCAGGTCAACGCAGTCCCAGCACAAGCCTAAAAGCTCTCCGCGCCGCAGTCCCGTTGTGGCCGCCAGGACGTAGGCCGCAAACAGCCGGTCTTTCCTGGCTGTCTCAAAGAAGGTCAATAACTCGTTCTCTGCTAAGGGCCGCATTTGCTTATTCTTCACCGTGGGGGGGCTTGTGGCATCAGCCACGTTACGGGCCAACAGTCCCTCCTTGACGGCCTGCTGCAGGGCCTGGCGAATCACGGCATGTAAATACCGCACCATCCTTGTTGAAAGGCCGCCCTTGCCGTCCGCCCGGCCTGCAGAAAGTTTCTCATTGTAGAATGATTGAATCATATGGGCCTGTAGTTTAGCCATCGGGATTTTACCCAAAGCGGGCTTGATATGGACATTAATCAGTGTTTCGTATCCTTGATAGGTAGTAGGCTTTAGCTGTCCCTTTTTGTAACCGGTCAACCACTTGTCCAGCCACTCCCCGAAGGTAGTTTGCGCCGGTTCAATGTAAGTTCCATTCCTTACTTCCTGCAGGGCCTGGGCCATCTTGTCGGCAACCTCTTTGCGGGTCTTGCCGTAAAAGCTCTTGCGTTTCAACTTGCCAGTGGCCGGGTCATAACCAACGCTAACTTGACCTACCCGTATGCCATCAGGCCGTTTGTAAATACTCCCTTCGCCGTTTCCGCGCCGTTTAGCCATCCTCCTTCACTCCCTCCAGCCAGTTAAACAATTTCCGCGCCTCGTCCCCGGAAAGTCCCGCCACATACTTAAAGCTTTCGTAAGCCAGGGCCACAACCTCCGGGTCATCGTAGCCCGCTTCTTTCGCTACCTCAGCAAACTGCTTAAAGGTAATGTCTTGATACTTCGCCCACCTTTCCGGCTTCCTCAACACTTCCTGCAAGAGAGGACGGGCCGCCGGGCCGCTCAAAAACTCCTGCATCTTGTCGCTAAGCTCTACCATGCTAATACCTCCTTAGTTAAATATAGTGTAATCTAGTGTAATTTAATTTTATCAAGCCGGCTTAGGCTTTGTCAAGCATTTACTTTGAAATTAGGTGTAACTTATGGTAATATAAAATAAGGGGTGTTATCATGGAAAACTATTATACGCCGAAAGAAATTTCCGATAAACTAAAGCTCAACATCAGAACAATTTACAAATGGATTCGTGAGGGAAGGGTTAATGCAGTCAAACTAGGTGATGTTTGGCGAATTTCCGAATCTGAATTAAACCGCTTACTAAAAGGTGGTGAATAAAATTAATGAGTACCAAAACGGGAAAGGACAAAAAATTATCCCTACTTGAACGATGGGAAATAGATGACCAACAAAGCCCTAGTGCTGCCGTATATCGTTGTCACAGGTGTGCTAACCGGGGAGAGGGGTTAAACTGTAAGGCATACGGCATTATCCCTGAAAAAATTGCAAAAGGGAAAGAAACGTGTACGAAGCATATTCCGGGAAAACTAGATTTTAGCAAAATAACTTTGTAAATCGTTAAGTCATAACCCCAGCCTGTGGGCCAGCA
>DYZU01000208.1 GCA_022735835.1 Thermincola sp.
ATTGGTGGGCCCACCAGGGATCGAACCTGGGACCAACCGGTTATGAGCCGGCCGCTCTACCGCTGAGCTATAGGCCCAACTCTATATAATCAGCAGGTAATATATAATCAGCAGGTAATCAACCGCTGATTAAATTTAAATATATGGCTCCCCGGGCAGGACTCGAACCTGCAACCTACCGGTTAACAGCCGGGTGCTCCACCATTGAGCTACCGAGGAACGCCTCAAGTGACAGATTACATTATACGATAGATTAAGTTAACGGTCAAGGGGTTTGTATATAGTTTAAACCATTTGGCGGCTAATTATCTTTAGTTTACCCCTCTTACCTGTTAAATGCTCAACTAATCTAGGAAGTCCTTGAGTTTTTTACTTCTGCTGGGATGGCGCAATTTACGCAGGGCTTTGGCCTCAATCTGCCTGATCCGCTCACGGGTTACCCCAAACTCCTGGCCAACTTCCTCGAGGGTTCTGGATCTGCCGTCATCAAGACCAAATCTCAGCCTCAATACTTTTTCTTCCCGTGGAGTCAACGTTTCCAAAACCTCTTCCAGCTGCTCCCTCAGCAGGATAAAGGAAGCAGCTTCGGCCGGGGCGGGAGCATCCTGGTCCTCTATAAAATCCCCAAGATGGGAATCCTCCTCCTCACCTATGGGTGTTTCCAGGGAAACAGGTTCCTGTGCTATTTTCATGATTTCCCGAACCCTCTCCACCGGAATATCCATTTCCTGGGCAATTTCTTCCGGGCTGGGATCCCGGCCAAACTCCTGTAGCAGCTGGCGGGAAACCCTGATCAGTTTATTAATCGTCTCAACCATGTGTACCGGAATACGAATTGTCCGGGCCTGGTCGGCTATAGCCCTTGTAATGGCCTGCCTGATCCACCAGGTAGCATAAGTACTGAACTTGTAACCTTTTCTGTAATCAAATTTTTCGACAGCTTTTATTAAACCAAGGTTTCCCTCCTGGATCAAATCCAAAAACAGCAGCCCACGACCAACATACCGTTTGGCAATGCTCACTACCAGCCTCAGGTTGGCTTCCGCCAAACGGCGCTTAGCCTCCTCATCTCCTTTTTCCATCATTTTAGCCAGTTCTACCTCTTCCTCAGCCGTTAGGAGGGGAACTCTGCCTATCTCTTTAAGGTACATGCGTACAGGATCGTCTATACCTATACCCTCAGGAACAGTAAGGTCTACCTCAATTTCATCTTCCTCTGCCTGTGTTTGGATAACTTCATTATCGAGGGGTTCCAGGTCCGGAATTTCCGGAACAACCTCTATTCCGATACTGGCAAGTTTCTCATAAATGTCGTCGATCTGATCGGCGTTCAGTTCAACACCCTGGAGGCTGTTCATAATTTCGGTATAGGTGAGAATTCCCCGTTTCTTGCCTCTCTCAATCAACTCCTGAACCCCTTCTATTTGGGTGACGTCCTTTGACATGTACTTCCCCCCTTTCTAAAGATTTTGTAATACGTCATATTAACTTGGAGTATTCCAAAAGAAGCTGTTTCCTCAGTTCATGGTCCTGGTTCCTGTCAGCTTCTTCCATTCTTCTGAGCAGTTCCTCACGTTTTTTCCTCTGTTCATCTTCTTTGATGGTTTTTAAACAATCCCGAATAAATTTAACCTTATTTACTGCAGGTACCTCTTTAACAACCAGTGAGTTCAGGAAATCAAGAGTGGCTTTATCCTGTATATGGTCAAAAAGCGCTGCCGGATGGTAATCCCATCCTTTTTCCACCATTTCATCCAACAAGTTTATAATATTAAGATATTCCTGCCTGCAACTAAAATGAACACCAATTTCATCTTTAACTTTTGTAAACAAATTTTTGTCTTCTAACATTAAAATCAAAAGCGATTCTTCGGCTTTGGATCTTGCATCTTTTTCCTCTTTTGGAATTTTGGCAATTTGAGCAGACTCACTGTTATTATTCCTTAAACCAGTATTTTTATCCAGCTTTCCCCAGTAATTTCTTGATTTCCGGGCGTATTTATCAACTTCTGTCTTTATAGCTTCGGGACTGAGATGAAGTCTCTTAGCCAGCTTCATTATGGCCTCGTCTTTTTCGATTTCACTTGACATGTTTCTAATAATAGGTATTACTTCGCTGGCAACCTTAAATTTTCCTTCTAAAGTATAAATATCAAATTTTTCCATTGCCCTGTCTGTTTTATAATCACACAGAGACAAAGCTTTTTCATTCACAAGCTCCAAAAACCTATCCGGCCCTTGGTTGCGGATAAATTCATCAGGGTCTTTTCCGCCGGGAATGCTGATTATTTTCACGCGGCAGCCCATATCGTCCAGTAACTGCCAGCCCCTCATGGTGGCATTAACCCCTGCGGCATCGGTATCATAAGCAATAACAACCTGCTGTGAATAACGCAGCAGCAGCTTTCCCTGTTCCTTTGTAAAAGCTGTGCCAAGGGAAGCAACTACGTTTCTGATGCCCGCCTGATGACACGTGATGACATCAAGGTATCCTTCAACTATGATTGCCTGGTCAAGTTGCCTGATTTTATCCGCTGCCTTGTTGATTCCGTATAGAAGGTGGCTTTTGTTAAAGACCGGTGTTTCGGGTGAATTAAGATACTTGGGAAGACTGTCATCCAAAACCCTGCCTCCAAACCCTGCAACCTTTCCCTGGGTGTTCCAGATAGGGAAGATTATTCTGTTGCGAAATCTGTCATAATAACCAGGTCTTCCCTTCGTCCGGGGCAGCGCCAATCCCAATTGTACCAGTTCCTCTCCGGGAAAGCCTTTTTTTTGCATAAACTGGATCAGACCGTCCCAGGAAGGAGGGGCAAAACCAATTTGAAATTCTTCTGCGGTTTCCGTGGTAATTCCCCTGTGTTCCAGGTAACTCCTGGCGGCTGCGGCTATTTTATGGTTGTGCAAAATGTATTGGAAAAAATTTTTGGCTAACTCGTTAACTTCATAAGCCTTATCCCGCTCTCTTGACCTGGCGTTCCGCTCCGGGTCATCCACTTCGGGAACGGTAATGCCAGCCCGCCGGGCGAGAGCCTTAACGGCTTCCGGAAAACTCAGGCCGTCGATTTTCATTAAAAATGAAAAAACGTTTCCTCCTTCACCACAGCCGAAACAACGGTAAATTTGCTTTTCCGGGCTGACAATAAAAGACGGTGTTTTCTCGTTATGAAAAGGACAGAGCCCTACATAGTTCCTGCCCTGTTTTTTTAACCGGACATAATCGGAAATAACATCGACAATATCGCTGCCGGCACGTATTTCATCGATTATTTCGTCCGGAATATACCCACTCAAGTTTATCACCCTTTGCTCCGGAATCTATAATAATTCTTCGCTAAACTTCCCGTTTATCCTTCCGGAGGGTGAAACCCTTTTTCAACACCCGGGGTTTGGGCCTGAAGCTTAAATATGATTAACTTTCTTAACGTTTCTGCAAACCTTTGCGAATCTTCCGCTGTGAAGACTTTGGGGCCCTTCGTTCTTCCCCCGCCCCTGCGGATTTTTGCTTCCATATGCCTTTGCAGCAGAAGGCTGTCAATATTCCTGTCAGTAAAAATAAATCCTCTGGGAGACAGAGGCGTGGCCTGTTTGGACAAAGCCAGAACAGCCAGTCCATAGTCACCTGTAACTACAATGTCCCCGGCGGCTACATAATTCATTAAGGCTAGATCCACCGCCTGGGGTGAGTTATCCACTGTAATGGTCTGTATACCATCATTCTCGCTGCAAATCCTGTGTGAGGTACTCGCTACCAGCAAAACCGGAATTTTTAAACCTTGAGCCACTTTGTATATATTATCTTTTACCGGACAGGAATCCGCATCTACCAGTATTTTAAAAGTTGTTCTACTACTATTCGATGTCACATAGGATTTTCCTTCCTTGCAAACGACAAAATTTTTAGAACTGTCACTGTTCAAAACATATACTATTATATCCAAATATTGGGAGATTATACTGTTAATCCAGCCAAGGTTTTGGCAGAAAATATTCAGTATAGACATCCAGGGCATACCTGTCAGTCATTCCGGCCACGTAATCACAAGCCGCTCTTGCCGGCGTGGTGTCCGGTTCCTTTTTTATCAGCTGGTCGGGAAGCTGCTCGGGATGCCTAATGTAATGCAGAAACAGGCTCTGTAAAACATTTTTGGCTTTATGCTCTTCCGTCTTAGCCTCGGAACCTATGTAAACATTCCGGAAAAGAAAATTCCTGAGCTTATCCATTGCTTCCCGGACTTCCGGGCTCATTGTTATTTTGGGGCTGTCCCAGCTGGACTTGATCATATCCATAACCATTGTATTGATCCGGGCGTTATGCCTCTCTCCCAAAACCTCAAGGCAATCTTTGGGAAGGTCGTCGGGCTTGATAATACCACCCCTGACAGCATCGTCAATATCGTGGTTGATATACGCTATCCTATCGGCAATCTTGACGATACATCCCTCCAGAGTAACGGGGTCCTGGGGCCCGGTGTGGTTTAGGATACCGTCCCTTACTTCCCAGGTAAGATTCATTGATTCCAATACATCTACAACCCTGAGACTTTGTTCGTTATGTTTGAAGGACATACCGTAGTCTTGAAGTATCTCATTCAATGCCTCCTCCCCTGCATGTCCAAAGGGAGTATGTCCCAGGTCATGGCCCAAGGCAATAGCTTCGGTCAGGTCTTCGTTTAATCTCAGCGCTTTGGCTATTGTCCGGGCAATCTGGGCGACTTCCAGCGTATGGGTCAACCTTGTCCGGTAGTGGTCTCCCGTCGGTGATATAAAAACCTGAGTCTTTTGCTTAAGCCGGCGAAAACTTTTGGAGTGAATGATTCTGTCCCGGTCTCGCTGAAAAGCTGTCCTGACAGGACAAGGCTCTTCGGGAAGCGCCCTTCCCCTGCTCATGCAACTTAAGGCAGCAAACGGCGACAGTTGCTCTCTTTCAAATTTTTCGGTCCTCAGTCTGATTTGCATAAAACCACTCCAAAAAACAGCTCTCGGTGACCGTCATCGTCTCCTGCGCAATTCCATAGTAGCTCCCGCCAACTCCGCTACCCTGCGCCCCATTATACCTGCCCGGAAAAGACCGTTGCTGTCATCGGCCGAGGGCTTTTGGGCACAGGCGCCCTGGTGCTCGTCATCGTCAGCAATGTGCCCGTCTCC
>DYZU01000001.1 GCA_022735835.1 Thermincola sp.
AATTGTTGCCGTCGTGGAGGAATATATCTGCCACTCCCTGGTTTTCACAACTAAGAAGAAAGGCTGCCCCAGTTACTTATGAGATAGCTCCGTTTACGGCAGCTCCGCCACCGTCCGCTCCAGCGCCTCCAGGGTACGGTCCACCTCCGCCTCCGTGTTAAATACCGAAAAACTGAATCTTACCGTACCCCTTTCCAGAGTACCCATGGTCTTATGAGCCATGGGGGCACAGTGCAGCCCGCTCCGGCAGGCTATATCAAAAACCTTGTCTAAGATGAACGCTATCTCTGACGAATCCTGCCCTTTAACATTAATAGAAACAACGGGCACCTGGAGGGCAGGGTCTTTTGGCCCGTAAATCTCTATTTTTTTCATCTGCTCCAGGCCGTCCAGAAACCTGGCCACCAGCCCCTGTTCGTGTCTTCTGATCCAGGCCTGCCCCTTGGAATTAATGAACCTGATTCCGGCGCCCAGTCCGGCTATACCCGGGGTATTGGGAGTCCCGCTCTCAAACTTATCGGGCAGATCTTCCGGCTGCTCCAGTGATTCTGATTTGCTGCCGGTCCCTCCCTGGATGAGAGGTTCCAGCAGGACACCGCTGCCTATATACAGCCCCCCGGTACCCTGGGGTCCGTACAGGCTCTTATGTCCGGTGAAAGCCAGTATGTCTATATTCATTTTTTCGACATCGATGTCTAACAGGCCCGCGGTCTGGGCGGCGTCAACAATGAAATAAATCCCCCTTTCCCTTGTTATTTTGCCGATTTCCTCTACAGGTATGATGGCGCCGGTCACATTTGAAGCGTGCACGACTGCCACAGCCTTGGTATTCCTTTTGACCGCTCTGGCGATGTCACCTGGGTCAAGAGTCCCCTGAGGAGAGCAGGGCACTTCCGTTACTTCCACTCCCCTGTTTTTCAGAACATAAAGGGGCCTCGCCACTGCATTGTGTTCCATGGAACTGGTGATGACATGGTCCCCGGGCTTAAGTATCCCCTTTAAGGCCAGGTTCAGGGATTCGGTGGCGTTTCCCGTGAACACTACGCGGGCCGGGTCCCCGGCATTGAACAGCCTGGCTATGGCTTCCCGTGTCTCAAAGATAATCCTGCCTGCCGACAGGGACATTTTGTGTCCGCCCCGGCCGGGGTTGGCCCCGGCGTTTCTGATGCACTCTTCCATGGCTTTTATTGTCTCTTCCGGTTTAGGCCAGGTTGTGGCCGCATTATCCAGGTATATCATCTGTGTTTCCTCCTGACGGTTGCAAAGGATGGCGCCGGCGCTTTCCTCTTCATTGTTCCTCAAAAAGCCCCGGTTATGTATGAAGGTCTTTTCCTGCCCAAGCTATTGATCATGGTTAAAGCCCACTCCAGGTCAACCATCATCTTGTTTCCATATATCATGTACTTCTCCCGGACACCCGGCGGGGTCATAATCAACATCACCGTATTGGCCCCACAGGCCAGGCCTTGCATTTGGGCTTTCCGGTCCAGAGTTGCCAGGGCAGTGGTAGAAGGTATAAAAGCGTTTCTGCAGACTAAGCGGGTAACAGCAATGGCGTTTAGCGTCAAGCCCACGGCTCCGGGCGTGTGTGCTTCCAGGGGGGTATTGGGGGCGGGAATGAAAGGGCCTATCCCGATCATATGTATTCCTTCCTGCCAGCACCAGATAATATCCCTGGCAATGCTGTCAATGTCCTGCCCCGGGAGGCCGATGATATTCCCGCTACCCGTGATATATCGGGCTTTTTTTATCATCCTGACGTGTTCCATCCGGTCCACTACGCTCATATCGGGGTGGAGAGCCTTGTAGAGGGCAGGATCAGTCGTTTCCACTTTCAGCAGGTAATTGTCCGCGCCGGCTTCCTTGAATATGATGTATTCTTCCGGTTCCCGCTCTCCCAGGCTGAGGGTTATACGCATACCGGTTTCCTTTTTTATACCCTGAATAAGGCTGACGATTCTCTCGGTTGTGAACCAGGTGTCTTCCCCGGACTGCAGGATAATCGTGCGGATACCCATTTCTTTTATTTTCAAGGCCTGGTCCAGGATTTCGGTTTCAGTCATCCTGTACCTGGCCAGCTTCCTGTTTTCCCTGCGCAGGCCGCAGTACAGGCAGTTACGCCGGCAGTGGTTGGAGAACTCCAGAGCTGCCCGGATATCCACGACATCACCGATACAGGCCTGCCGTATATTGTCCGCTGCCTTCCAGAGAATCTGCCGGTCCTCGCCTGCCGCTTCCAGCAAAACCCTGAGATCCGGCAGGGTGGGGGGGGACCCCTCCATAATCCTGGACAAGGCAGCGCTGAAGGCGCTGCTTCTGTCGAAACCGGTCAGCCTTTCCAGCAGGGCAGTTCGCTCTGCCCGGGCCGGAATAACTTTTACTGTTTCAATAAAACACTGTTTCAGCAACGTCTCAGACTTCTCCAGATCATTGCCTGATATTTCCAGCACGGTAGAGCAGGGCCCGGCCTCCTTTGGCGGGGATGGTACGGTCCGCACGGAAATACCCGCTTCGCTTAAAACCTTTTCTGCCCGGAAAACATCGGTAAGGTTTTTACATATAATATACAATGTTTCCCCGGAAATGACCATAGAATCTCGCTCCTTGAAGAGGCAGCACTAATAGTAAACATCCCGCAACCCTTTTTCTATCTCATTTAACCTGCTAAGCAGATTATTTTTTAACCTGTTGACATCCGCTGACTGCAGGAAGCGGTGTACCGTTTTTTCTCCCTCCTGTTTGGTTTGGTCGGAGGCGAAATCAAGCAGGAACTCCTTAAACGTAAGGAGGGCGTTGGGCTGGCAGAGTTCTTTAATCTCTCCGCCCTTGGCCAGCGCCATAAACCTTTCTCCGGTTCGTTCCCGCCGGTAGCAGGCAGTGCAGAAACTGGGCAGGTATCCGGCCCTGCATATATCGCGGACCACTTCATCCAGGGTCCTGTTATCTTCAAGATAAAACTGGGTCCCCGCGCTTTCTTCAGCCCCGTATCCCCCGGGAGCGGTGGAAGAGCCTGCACTTATCTGGGATACGCCTATTTTCAACAAATAGTCCCGCAGCGCTCCCGGTTCCCGGGTTGAAAGAATCAGTCCGGTATACGGCAGAGCCAACCGGAGCACAGCTGTGACCAGAGTCAGCTGGCGGTCACTGATGAGAAAACCCGTATTGTATATGGTGGCGCCGGGGGCTTTTTTCAGCCTCGGGACAGAAACGGTGTGGGGACCCACACCCCACAGGCGTTCAAGCTTTTCGGCATGGCAGATTAAAGCCATTACCTCGAAACGGTAATCGTATAAACCAAACAGGACTCCCATTCCGTAATCATCTATCCCCGCTTCCAGAGCCCGTTGGAAGGCGGTAATCCGCCATTGGTAATCCGCTTTAGCTCCCATCGGGTGGTAAAAAGAGTACTTCTCCGGATGGTATGTTTCCTGGAACAACTGGTATGTACCTATCCCCGCTTCTTTCAGAAGCTTAAAATCCCCTGTTGATTGGGGAGCTATATTAACATTTATTCTTCTGATATCCGCATTTTCATATATCTCCTTTATTATCTTAACCAGATAGGAAATCCCGTTTAAAGCCGGTTTTTCTCCACAGACCAGTAAAATCCTTTTGTGACCCATGCCTGATATCAGCCGGGCCTGTTCCACGGCCTCCCCAGGGGACAAAGTGCGCCGGGAAAGGTCCCTGTTATCTTTTCTGAAGCCGCAATACAGGCAATTGTTGGTGCATTCGTTTGACAGGTACAAAGGAGCAAACAGCACCACTCTTTTGCCATAAATCATTTCCTTAACCCGCCCGGCCGCGGCAAAAATTTCGTCCAGCAACTCAGAATCGCCGGCATTAAGCAGTTCACCCGCCTCCAGAAAAGACAGTCCTTTGAGTTCTTCTGCTTTTTGAAGCAGTTCTCTAATCCTTTCCCTTGAAGCAGGCGGCTTAACCAGAGCTTCACTTATTATCCCGAAGTCCTTTTCAGATAACAAAAGATATAGACCTCCTTCTAATGCGCCCTAAAATGTTTCACGTGAAACAATATTCCATTTAAACGTGGGAAAATGTTTCACGTGAAACAATCAAAGTTCGGTTTCCCCCAGAAGCGCTTCCAGAATTCTTTGCAATTCATCCTCTCCATAGTATTCAATCTCTATTTTCCCGCTTTTATTCCCGTGCTTTATGCGCACCTTGGTGCTCAGCTTGGTGATCAATCTCTCCTCCAGTTCCTGCAGTATGGGATCTTCCCTTTTTATAGGTTTCTTGGTTTTCTTCCTTTCGGATAAAAGTTCTTTCACTGTTTTTTCCGCCTGTCTGACCGAGAGCCCTTTGGCCACAATTTTCTGTGCTATTTCTTCCTGCAGCTTTGAACTGGGCAGTGAGAGGAGAGCTCTGGCATGACCTGCCGAAACCAGTCCTTCGCTGACCATTTTTCTTACCATTTCCGGAAGGCCCAGCAGTCTTACCGTGTTAGCTATAAAAGGCCGGCTCTTGCCAACTCTCTTTGAAAGTTCTTCCTGGGTCAGTCCGTATTCTTCCATTAATGTCCTGTATGCCTCGGCTTCCTCAATAGGGTTTAAATCTTCTCGTTGTATGTTCTCTATTAAAGCTATTTCCTTGGTTTCCTTTTCTGAAAGGTTTTTGATTATTACCGGTATTTTCTCGGCTCCTATTAACCGGCATGCCCGCCACCGGCGCTCACCGGCTACAATCTCGTATTTTCCGTCTTCCGCCGTCCTTACTATAATTGGCTGGATAACACCATGCTCCTGGATGGACAGAGCCAGTTCCCTTAATTTTTCTTCATTAAAGGTTTGCCTTGGCTGATTTTTATTTATTCTTATATCGCTTAGCGGAATTTCCACAACCTTTTCTTTAATTTTTTCTTCTTTTCCTATGTCAGGCAGCAAAGCCTGCAGCCCCCGTCCCAAGCCCCTCTTATTCACTTTCGGTCACTTCCTTTGCCAGTTCTTGGTAAACTTCCGCGCCTCTTGACTTCGGATCATACAAAATAATGGGTTTCCCGTGGCTGGGAGCCTCACTGAGCCTGATATTCCTTGGAATTATTGTTCTATACACCTTGTCTTTGAAATATGCCTTGACCTCCTCAACCACCTGGATGGCCAGGTTTGTTCTGGCATCAAACATAGTCAATAAAACACCCTCGATTTGCATATCAGGATTTAAATGTTTTCTTATTAATTCAATTGTATTCATCAGCTGCCCCAAACCTTCCAGGGCATAATACTCGCATTGGATGGGAATTATTATCGAGTCTGATGCGGTTAGGGAATTGATAGTCAACAGGCCTAAAGAGGGAGGACAGTCAATAAATATATAATCGTACTTTTCCTTTATTCCCTGTACCGCCTTTTTTAACTTGACCTCCCTGGATATGGCCGTTACCAGTTCTATTTCCGCTCCGGCCAATTGTATACTGGCCGGAACAACATCCAAACCCTCAATCTCACCCCTGTGGATGACGCTCTCGATCGGGAGCCCGTTTATAAGAACATCATAGATACAATATGAAAGGTTGGCCTTATCCACTCCCAAACCGCTGCTGGCGTTTCCCTGAGGATCAATGTCGATTAAAAGAACTTTTTTGCCTATTGCGGCAATACATGCCGCCAGGTTCACCGCTGTGGTAGTTTTGGCCACTCCGCCTTTCTGGTTGGCTATTGCTATGATCTTCCCCATCACCACACCACCTGTTCATCCCCGAATTTCTCTTGTTTTATTCCACAGGAATGCTGTCAGTTCCTTCCTTATTACATCGTTTCCTCATTTTTTATTAAAGAAAGAAGGGTCTCGCCACACAAACGTTTGGCACTTTTTTACATTTTGGCTGGTGTGGCTTTTTTCTGCCCCTGAACAGGCCTTTTCCGGTGACAAAGGTTTTTATATTAGCCAATGTTTTTTTGAAGCTTATACGCCATTTTAACCAGCGAACACCAGTTCGTCAGGAGCCGCCGCTTTAATTAATAAAAGAAAGACCGACTCGTTCGGAGAAATCGGTCAGGCCTTCTGACATTCTTTTATATATTTTTATTTTAACGGTCTCTTCTCCGGAATCCCGGCTTTCCTAGGGTATTTTTCCGGCGTAGGCTGTTTTTTTTCAATAAAGACTAGGGTACGCCTGTCTTCAACGCCCGGCAGTTTTATCTCCACCTGCCTGGCTACCATACCACCCAGGATTTTCAAGGCACTTGCCGATTCCTCAATCTCCTGCGATGCCTTCGGCCCCTTAAATGCCACAATGATTCCTCCCGTCCGGGCAAACGGAATACAGAGCTCAGCCAGGACAGGCAGTCCTGCTACCGCCCTGGACACTACAACATCAAAACACTCCCGGTATCCGTCCTTATGGCCAAAATCTTCGGCTCTTCCATGAATTGCGGAAATTCCCGTGATTCCGAGCTCTGCTATCAGGTGGTTGAGAAACTTCACCCTTTTACTTAAGGAATCAAGCAGCACTACATTTATTCCCGGACCGGCCAATTTTAAGGGAACCCCGGGAAACCCTGCTCCCGTGCCGACATCCAACAATTTAATATTGCTCTTTTTCTCCAGATACGGCAGCAGGGAAACACTGTCCAGAAAGTGCTTAACTATTATCTCCTCCGGTCCTGTTATGGCAGTCAGGTTAAATTTTTTATTCCATTCCAGCAGAATCTCCAGGTATCTCGAAAAAAGTGTTACTTTGTTTTTTGCCAGCCTGACACCGAGTCCGGCCGCTCCCTTTAATAACAGTTCTTCCAGCAACGGTTCCATCGGTTCAGGCCTCCTCCGGGGCTTCTCTTCTTTTCTGTTCCATGTAAACCAGCAGGATAGAAATATCTGCGGGAGAAACGCCCGATATCCTGGAAGCCTGGCCCACGGACAAAGGCCTCAGTTTGTTCAGTTTTTGTCTGGCTTCGGTGGACAGACCTTTAATCTCGTCATACACAATCCATTCCGGTATTTTTTTATTTTCCAGTTTCTTAAACCTTTCTACCTGTTCCAGCTGCCTTTTTATATATCCTTCATACTTCACCTGAACTTCAACCTGTTCTGCAACTTCCTCCGGCAGGTCAGGGAAGTCTCCCATTAATCTTCTCAGGTCCGCATAACTGATCTCCGGACGCTTCAACAAATCTATCAGCAAGGTATGTTGCTTTATTTCCGAGCTGCCCTTGCTGAGCAAAAAGTTCTGTACTTCTTCCAAAGGCGCCACGGAAGTCTCAGCCAGCCTGTTCTTTTCCTGTTCAATTAACCTGCTCTTTTGCTCAAAAACCCTGTACCTTTCGTCATCCACCAAACCGACGCTGCGCCCCATCTGGGTCAGCCTGAGATCTGCATTGTCCTGTCTCAGCAGGAGCCTGTACTCAGCCCTGGAGGTCATAATCCGGTACGGCTCATTGGTTCCTTTGGTCACCAGGTCATCTATTAAAACCCCAATATAGGCATCAGATCTTTTCAGAATAAGAGGTTCCCTGTCCCGGACATAAAGGGCAGCATTAATTCCGGCTATGATTCCCTGGGCTGCCGCTTCCTCGTAGCCGGAAGTGCCGTTCAGCTGCCCGGCCGAAAACAGCCCTTTAATTTTTTTCGTCTCCAGAGACAGTTTCAGTTGGGTAGGGGGTAGATAATCATATTCGATGGCATAACCTGTCCTCATCATCTCTACCCGTTCCAAACCCGGGATTGTCCTCAACATTTTTATCTGGACATCCTCCGGCAGGCTGGTGGAAAAGCCCTGGACATACATTTCCTCGGTATCGCGCCCCTCCGGTTCCAAAAAAATCTGGTGATTGGGTTTGTCGGCAAAACGGACCACTTTGTCTTCAATGGAAGGGCAGTAACGAGGGCCAATACCTTCAATCATACCGCTGTATAGCGGGGAACGGTGCAGGTTTTCTCTTATAATTTTATGGGTTTCCTCCGATGTATATGTCAGCCAGCACGGAATCTGTTCCCGGTAACGTTTTCTACTCATGAAAGAAAAGTTGTGGGGCTTTTCATCTCCCGGCTGAATAATCATCTTGGAAAAATCTATGCTTCTCCTGTTGACCCGCGGAGGAGTTCCGGTTTTGAACCTGCCCAGTTCCAGGCCGATTTCTTTGAGGCTTTCGGCCAGCCCCAGCGACGGCGCCTGCCCATTGGGACCGCCGCTGTATGAGACATCTCCGATAATGATCCTGCCCCGTAAAAATGTCCCTGTAGTGATTACCACAGCCCTGGCTTTAAAAACCGCACCGGTTCTTGTCACAACTCCTTCAACACTTTCCCCCTTGACCAGCAGCCGTTCAACCAGGGCCTGTTTCAGGTCGAGCCGTTCCTGGTTCTCTAAAACCTTTTTCATTCTTGCCTGGTATAGCTTCTTATCGGCCTGAGCCCGTAAGGCATGTACCGCCGGCCCTTTTCCGGTATTGAGCATCCTAACCTGGATATTTGTCTCATCGGTATTAATGCCCATTTCTCCGCCCAGGGCGTCAATTTCCCGGACCAAATGTCCTTTGGCCGGTCCGCCCACGGCTGGGTTGCAAGGCATAAACGCCACGTTCTCCATGTTCAGGGTCAGCACCAGGGTTTTGCACCCCATCCTGGCCGCAGCCAAAGCTGCTTCACAACCGGCGTGCCCGGTACCTATCACAATCACATCATACTCCCCGGCAAGGTATTCCATAATTGCCTCCCACCTGATCACAAGTCCTTTGTCTCAACCTAAAACTTTTTCACCGGCCACTAGCCGCTAATGTCATTTTCCGATACAGAACCGGCTGAAAATCTGGTCAATCAGGTCTTCACTCACCGTTTCACCCGTAATCTCTCCCAGACTGTCATATGCCTCTTTAAGGTCAATGGCCATGCAGTCGGTGGGCAAATGCGCATCCAGAGCCTTGAGAACTCCTTCCACACTGCGGCGGGCTTTCTCGAGGGCATTTTTATGCCTGATATTTGTGACCAGCAGCTCTTCCTGACCGGCAGCTAACCCGGAATATACCAGTTCTTCAATTCTTGCTTCCAGTTTATCCAGTCCCCGGCCATGCAAGAGGGAAGTTTCAATAACATCTTCTTTCTCCACATACTTTTCCATATCCGAAATATCGATATCTCTCCTGATATCAGTTTTATTAACAATTACCAGGTTTCTCTTGCCTTTTACCAACCGGAAGATATCCCGGTCATCTTCCGTGATACCGGTGGAAGCATCTATCATGAAAAGGACCAGATCGGCTTCTTCGAAAACCTCTTTGGTCTTCTGTACCCCTATCTTTTCCACCAGGTCTTCCGTCTCCCGGATCCCGGCCGTATCCACCAGTTTGAGGGGAATGCCTCTGATACTTACAATTTCTTCGATTACATCACGTGTAGTTCCGGGAATATCGGTTACAATGGCCCTTTTCTCCTTCAGGAGGGCATTCAGAAGTGAAGATTTGCCCACATTCGGCTTGCCCACGATAACGGTTCTCAGTCCTTCCCTGAAGACCTTGCCTGTCCCGGCCGAGTCAATCAGGGCGTCAATTTTACCCAAAATATCCCTCGTTTTCTGTTCTATCTGTGACCTGCTGACCTCTTCTATATCATGTTCGGGAAAATCGATTCCGGCTTCAATGTGGGCCAGCAGTTCCAGCAATTCGGCGCGAATCTTCTTTATCTCAACCGAAAGTTTTCCTTCCAGCTGGTTTACGGCTACCTTCAGGCTCTTTTCCGTTTTGGCATTTATTAAGTCCATAACCGATTCAGCCTGGGCCAAATCCAACCTGCCGTTTAAAAAAGCCCTCTTGCTGAACTCGCCCGGCTCCGCCGGCCGAGCCCCCGCCCGGAATACCGTCTCCAAAGTTTTTCGGACTGCCACCACACCACCGTGGCAGTTAATTTCGACCACATCTTCCGCCGTAAAACTATGGGGTCCCCTCATTACGGAAACCAGGACCTCATCAATCACTCTGCCTTCCAGGTCTACTATATGCCCATAAAGCAGGCTGTAGTTCCGGGCGTCAGCCAGCTTTCTTTTTTTCAGGCTGCGGAATATCTTTTCTACTATCGGAATAGCTTGCCTGCCGCTGACTCTGACAATGCCTATTCCCGCCGCTCCAATCGGCGTTGAGATTGCAGCAATAGTGTCGTCTACCACCCAAAACCACCTTCTTTACAGTAGCGGATAAATTGCGCTGCCTTTGTAAAAACCCAGTAATCTTAAGTATTACTGGGTTTTGAAAATCATTGCTTTATTATTCTTTACTTTTTTGGAGCTATTATTATCTTGCGGTACGGCTCTTCTCCTTCACTATAGGTAAAAACGTCCCTGTGGTTTTGTAAAGCCGTATGTATGATCCGTCTTTCGTGCGGGTTCATTGGCTCCAGGACAATATCTCTGCCTTTGCGTTTGGCTTTATCCGCCAGCCTCTGAGCCAGCTTATATAAGGTTTCCTCCCGTCTCTTGCGGTATCCCTCCACATCCAGCACAAAACGGATGCGTCGCTCGCTGTTTTTGTTGGCCGCCAGGTTTATGTAATACTGCATGGCATCCAGGGTTTCTCCCCGTCTCCCGATAAGGATACCCAGGTCAGGTCCGTAAAAATTTATTTTGGTATAGCCTTCCAAGTCCTCTGTCTCAAAATTAACCTCCAATTTCATGCATTCCATTATTCCCTGAAGTATCCTGAGCGCTCTTTTTCTGGGGTCAGCGATTTCTCTCACCTTGACCCTGGCCTCTCTGGCGCCCAATATCCCAAAAAGGCCTTTGTTTGGCTCTTCCAGAACCTCTATTTCCACTTCGTCTCTTGCTAGTTTAATTTCAGCCAAAGCCGCTTCGACCGCTTCTTCAATTGTTTTTGCGCTTTTTACGACTTCCCTCATCGCTGGCAACTTCCTCCTTTGTTATATCAGGCAACGGCTGTCTGTTTATGAAATACTGCTGGATTACCTGGACAATATTTGAAACCACCCAGTATAAACCTAACCCGGAAGGCAATTTATATGTGATAAACCCGATAAACATGGGCATTACGTACAGCATGGTCTTTTGGGTCTGGTCCTGCATATTGGTGGTCATCCTGGAAACAGCCCAGGTTGTCACACCCGCCAGAACAGGCATGATGAAAAAAGGATCTGGGTTATTTAACGTGGGTATCCATATAAAGGCCGCGTGTTCTGTAAATTTTGTTTTATATAGGCTCTGGTACAAGGCAATCAGTATCGGCATCTGGATTAACAACGGCAAGCAACCGGATAATGGGTTAGCGCCATACTGTTTGTAGATCTCCATGACTGCCATTTGTGCTTTCTGCGGATCTTTCTTATACCTCTCCTGAACCTCTTTAATCTTTGGCTGAAGTTTCTGGGTAATCTTCAAGGACCTCATTTGTTTTACACTTAGAGGATAAAGAAGCATTTTAATAACTATTGTCATAATAATTATTGCTAAACCGTAACTCGGTAAGCCTACGGTTTTAGTCAGCCCGTAAAAAAAATTAAGAATCTGGGTCATCCCGTCTACCAGTGCACCGAACAAGTTCCAGACCTCCTTCAGAAACTGCGTTTATTTTACCGGGTCATACCCTCCGGGATTGAAAGGATGACACCGTGATATTCGCCCCGCTGCCTTGCACAAACCCTTAAGCACACCATATTTTTGAACAGCCTGTACTGAATATTCCGAACATGTCGGGTAAAAGCGGCAACTCTTGGGGATTATAGGTGATATCACTTTCTGATAAAATTTAATTGCTGCTATTACCAGGAGCTTCATCTTTTTTCCTCTCTTTTTGTACTAATCCGGCTTTCCTGTAAAGTCTCAGGAAACTTTTCTCTACTTTTTCGTAATCTTCCCTAACTATTGCGGGCCTGGCAATTAAAACACAATCGTATCCGCCTTTAATTATTTTACTATTCAATCTACATATTTCTCTTAAAATTCTTTTATACCTGTTTCTCGTTACCGCTTTTCCTACTTTTTTTCCCACAGTAAAGCCAACTCTGGTGTCATTGTTTCCATTGGGCAGGTAATAAAGCACTAAAATCCTGTCTGCAACCGATTTACCGTTTTTGTAAACCCGGTTAAACTCATTTCTCCTGACTAATCTCTTTAATCCGGTCATAGTCACACTCCGGAGGCATTTTTTGACTAATATGTATAATCTGCCCAAAATGTGTTGCTTTAATTCATATCTATAATTCATATCATAACAATGTTTAATAACAATCAAAAGGCCACTAAAAGCGGCCTTAAGCTGATAATTTCTTTCTTCCTTTAAGACGTCGTCTTTTTATTACACTCCGACCCGCTTTGGATCTCATTCTTTTTAAAAAGCCGTGAACCCTCTTGTGCTTGCGGTTCTTCGGCTGATATGTCCTCTTCAAAATAAACGCACCCCCTTTATTTCCGGCCTTCTATGGTAAAACTTGTCCTTACTGAGACATACATACAAAATTATATATTAATAAACTGGCAACGTCAAGGGCAGGAGAATTCAAATTAATTGTTGATAACCACCCGGAAATCTGGTATCATTAACTTACCAAATCGAGTACCTTTTGCTAATTGTTCTTTAGCAAGACTTCCCGTTGGTTCTAAGACTTTGAGCGCAGGTTGGGGATATGTTGTGTTAATATATAGTTAACCTAAAACATATACCATTTTTGACAAATGGTATTTTTATTTCTGCTTTTTTCTTCATTCTTTCAGAAAGTCCGACGCAGAAAACTCCGCAAATGCTTTTTTGTTGTGGAAATCCTGTGGATAACTTGTCATGTTTTTCCGTTATTTGCGGGTTTCTAATCGTTTCTCAATATTATCAATCATATATATTATAATTTTGAAAAGTCTTCTTCTTCATTGATACTGTAGCTTTTACAGCGCTTTGTATACCCCCCCCATCTAAAAAAACCTCACTTTTCGTTGTTTTATTACATTTTACACACACCTGTGGATAACTTTTAAGAGTCGTTACTGATAAATATATTCTTTTAACATTTTCAGGAGGTTTAGCTATGTTGACCTTTGAAGTTGACGAAATATGGCAAAAGACTCTGAGGATCATAGAAAAACAGATTAGTAAGCCTTCTTTCGAAACATGGCTCAAACCAACTAAACCTCTGCAGTTTCAAAACTTCACTTTATTCATTGAAGTTCCCAATGTCTTTGCTAAGGACTGGCTGGAAAGCCGCTATTATGACTTGATCAAAGATTCCCTGGAAGAAGTAGTCAATCATGAGGTAAGCCTGTCCTTTATACTGCCTTCCTCCGGAAATCTTGCCGTCCTGGAGGGCATCAATAACAGAATAACGGCTGCAAACAGAAACAATCACGATGACTTCGGTTCCAGCTACTTAAATCCCAGATATACATTTGATACGTTTGTAGTAGGCAACAGCAACCGTTTTGCCCACGCTGCCGCCCTGGCTGTAGCCGAAGCCCCGGCCAAATCATACAACCCCTTGTTCATATACGGTGGTGTAGGTTTGGGTAAAACCCACCTCATGCAGGCCATCGGACATTACATTTTGGATAATTCTCCATCCACCAAAGTAGTATATGTCTCTTCAGAAAAATTCACCAATGAACTTATTAACGCCATCCGGGACGATAAAACCGTCATTTTCAGAAATAAATACAGGAATATGGATATACTTTTAATCGATGACATCCAGTTCCTGGCCGGTAAAGAAAGGACCCAGGAAGAATTTTTCCACACCTTCAACGCCTTATATGAATCAAACCGACAGATCATCATCTCCAGCGACAGGCCGCCCAAAGATATCCCAACCCTTGAAGACAGATTGCGTTCCCGCTTCGAATGGGGACTAATAACTGACATACAGCCTCCGGACCTGGAAACCAGGATCGCCATCCTCAGGAAAAAAGCCAAGCTGGAAAATCTGCAGATATCGAATGATGTCATTTCCTACATTGCCAACCAGATTCATTCCAATATCAGAGAACTTGAAGGCGCTCTGATAAGGGTTATGGCCTACTCATCTCTGACCAACAGCCCAATCACACCGGAACTGGCCAACGAAGCACTGAAGGATATCCTGCCGGCACAAAAACCAAGATTAATAACCATAGGTCTGATTCAAAAATGCGCAGCAGAATATTTCAACCTTAGAATAGAAGATTTTAAGACCAAAAAAAGAACCAAAGCTGTAGCTTTCCCCAGACAGATAGCCATGTATCTCTGCCGGGAATTAACGGACAACTCTCTCCCCAAAATAGGTGAAGAATTCGGCGGAAGGGACCATACCACGGTTATGCACGCCCATGAGAAAATTTCCAATGACCTGAAAGAGGACAACCTCCTCCAGGCTACAGTAAAAGAACTTAAAGACATAATTATGCATTCCACATAACCCGTAAAATTTCATGAAAATGTTAATAAGTCTTCTCAGGTTGTCTACAGTTTTTCAACAATATTATCTTATACAAGGACATGCTTCCGGGTAAGATATCCACTTTCACACAGCCGTTAATACTATTAATTCTCTTATTTTAATATAAAAATAATAAATGACCTGCGGGTCAACCTTACCTACCTTGTGGATAAAGGAGGACTCCTCTTTATGAAGTTAACTGCAAATAAGGATAATCTTCTGTATGGTGTTCAGGTTGTGCAGAGAGCAGTGTCTGCGAAAAATCCTTTACCTGTATTGTCGGGAATACTTCTCAAAGCCTCTAACGGTAAGCTGACATTTACTGCCACTGATTTGGAGTTGGGGATAGAATGCACTGTGCCGGTCTCAACGGAACAAGAGGGTGGAGTTGTGCTGCCGGCCAGGTATTTGGGGGAGATAGTAAGGAGACTGCCTGATGTAAAAATAAATCTTGAGGTCAACATAGATAACAGTACGGTAATTAGATACGGAGAATCAGAATTCAGTTTACTGGGCATGCCGAGCGAGGACTTCCCGGTTCTCCCTTCCGTGGACAGCGAATCGGTCCTCACGGTTAAACAGGAAATGTTTAAAAATATGGTAAAGCAGGTAGGATTTGCCGTATCGGCGGAGGGAAGCAGGCCGGTTTTTACCGGAATCTTAATGGAAATTGAGGGCGACAGCATCAGTTTGGTGGCTACGGACACACACAGGTTGGCCTACAGAAGCGCGAACATTGAAAAAAACGGGGAAAAAGAATTTGAAAAAAAGGTGATAATACCGGGCAAAACCCTTAATGAATTAAACAGGATTATGACTGGTGAAGCTGAGGAATTACAGATAGCTTTCGGGGAAAATCAGGTGGTATTTGAAATGCCTGGAATAAGGTTTGTTTCCAGGTTGATTGAAGGACAGTTTCCTAATTATAAACAGGTTATTCCTCAGGGGTGCAAAAGTAAGATCAGGATAGAAACAAGGGAGCTTTTGGAAGCCACAGAAAGAGCTTCATTATTAGCCAAAGAAGGAGCAAACGTAGTTAAACTAACAGTAAGCAAGGAAAATTTGACCATTAACTCGAACAGCCCAGAAATAGGCAAGATAGAGGAAAAACTGCCGATAGAGTTGGAGGGTGAGGAAACACAGGTAGCATTCAACTCGAAATACATAATAGACGTTTTGAAAGTGATAGATGCAGAGGAGATCCTGCTGGAACTGACTGGTTCTCATAGTCCTGGTATAATTAAAACGGTAGAGAGTGAAAACTACATATATCTAATACTTCCCATCAGGATTGTATAGTCTGTCGGGTTGGATCAGTTTTTGCTATGATCCAATGTATGCCGCACAGTTGAGAGGCCAAGAAGCTGGTCCAGGAAGGAAAAGTTAAGGAGTTGTGATAGTTGCTGGTTCGATCCATCGCTTTGAGTAATTACAGAAACTATAAGGATATTCAGGTGGATTTTGACCCGCATTTAAATATTCTGACAGGTGGAAATGCTCAGGGGAAAACCAATATTCTGGAGGCAATCTTTTACGCGGCCACGGGAAAATCTCACAGGTCCAGTTTTGACAATGAGCTGTTGTCTTGGGGAGAAAAGTTTTTTAAGGTTTCTCTGAGAGGAGAAAGACGATCGGGAGAAGTTAAAATAGAGATATATGTTAAAGGGGACGGAAAAAAATTATTAAAAGTAAACAACCATTACAAAAAAAAGCTAAGCGATCTTATAGGTACCATTAACGTAGTGCTTTTTTCACCGGAAGACATGATGCTGGTAAAGGGAAGTCCGTCGATTAGACGAAGATTTCTGGATATCGAGATTTCCCAGGTCAGTCCGTTTTACTGCCACAGCCTGGCAAATTACAACAGGATAATATCTCAGCGGAATAACCTTTTAAAAGCTATCAGAGAGCAGAGAGAAAGTGAAGGGCTGCTTGATGTATGGGACCTCCAGCTGGTCGAGTACGGAGCTTATATAATTAAAAAAAGGGATGAGGTGCTAAGATCGATTGTTCAGCTGGCCCGTTCTATTCACTCGAAAATCACTGAAGGCAGGGAGCAACTGGATATTTCTTATGTCTCCTCGGTAGACATGAAGAAGGTCGGCCCTGGGACATCCTTGGAAGACCTTTTTTTAAAAAAACTCAGAGATAACAGGAGTACAGAAATTGTTAAAGGAATAACAATGACAGGACCGCACCGGGATGATATAACTATAGAGATAGGGGGTGCCGGCGTTAAATCGTTCGGTTCCCAGGGGCAGCAGCGAACGTGCGCTCTTAGCATGAAACTGGCGGAGTTAGAATTTATGAAAAGGGAGACAGGGGAATACCCCATACTGCTCCTCGACGACGTGATGTCTGAACTGGACGCAGAAAGAAGGAAATACCTTCTGGAAGTGGTGAACGGGAGAATCCAGTCCTTTGTGACTACTACCGGAGTTGAGGAAGTTTTTCAACCAGTAAAACATAAAGGCAGGGTTTTTGAGGTAAAAAAAGGACAAATATTTCACGTACAGGAGGGTTAAGATGTTTCTTCATCTAGGAGGAGACGTTGTCGTACCTAAGGAAGAGGTCATAGCAATCTTTGGCACGCATCAGACAAAAAAGTCGGAGATCAACAGGGAATTTATGGAGATGGCTCAGAATGACGGTTTTATCAGTCCCATTACCGACAGGGCCACAGCTAAATCCGTTGTAATTACCACAAAAAAGATTTATCTCTCTCCCATATCATCTATTACCCTGAAAAAAAGGTCTGATGAGATCATCGAAAACATGGACAGCGTGGATTTTAAAAAACCGTGGTAAACCACGGTTTTCTCATGTTCTTGTTAAGATCGCTATAATATGGTACAATTAATATTTGGAGGCATTTTTCGAACGGAGGGCAGTTAATGGAAGAGATAAACTACCGGGAATATGATGCTAATCAGATACAGGTTTTGGAAGGATTGGAAGCGGTGAGACGGAGGCCGGGCATGTACATTGGCAGTACAAGCTCCAAAGGGCTGCATCACCTTGTTTACGAGGTTGTTGACAACAGTATTGATGAAGCACTGGCAGGTTACTGCGATGTTATAGATGTTCATATTCATCCTGACAATACTGTTACGGTGATTGATAACGGCCGTGGAATTCCCGTTGACATACACCCTAAAATGGGAAGACCAGCCGTAGAAGTGGTTCTGACAATGCTTCATGCCGGCGGAAAATTTGGCGGCGAAGGATACAAGGTTTCCGGAGGTCTGCACGGGGTAGGGGTTTCAGTTGTAAATGCCCTTTCCCAATGGTTGGAAGTAGAGGTCAAGAGAAACGGCAGTATTTACCACCAGAGATTTGAAAGGGGAAGACCGGTTACTGAACTTGATGTTATAGGCCAGGCTGATTCCACAGGCACAAAGGTAACTTTTCAACCTGACCCGGAGATTTTCGAGGAAACAGTCTTTGATTTTGCCACTCTCTCCCAGAGGCTCAGGGAGCTGTCTTTTCTCAACAAGGGACTGAAAATAACCCTGAAAGATGAGAGAGATGGCCGGGAAAAAGTATTCCAGCATGAAGGCGGTATCAAAGACTTTGTCCAACACCTGAATAAGAACAGGGATGTCCTGCATCCCAAACCTATTTATTTTGCCAGCGAAAAAGACGATGTGGCTGTGGAAGTAGCTCTCCAGTATAATGACGGGTACACGGAAAATATTTTTTCGTTTGCCAACAACATAAATACCCAGGAGGGAGGCACCCACGAAGCAGGGTTTAAGACGGCCATGACCCGGATCGTCAACGATTATGCCCGGAAGCACAACATCCTCAAGGAAAATGAGAGCAACCTTTCAGGCGAGGATATCCGGGAAGGTATGACCGCAATCATTAGTGTAAAGGTAAAGGAACCACAATTTGAGGGGCAGACCAAAACAAAGCTGGGCAACAGTGAAGTTAGAGCTATTGTCGACTCCATAGTGGCTGAAGGGATGGGTACTTTCCTGGAGGAAAACCCCGCTGTGGCCAAGAAAATCGTGGAAAAGGCCGTTACTGCCGCCAGGGCGCGGGAAGCGGCAAGAAAAGCCAGGGAACTCACCCGCCGGAAGAATGCCCTGGAAACAACCGCGCTGCCCGGGAAACTGGCTGATTGTTCCGTAAATGACCCGTCCATCAGCGAGCTGTACCTGGTGGAAGGAGATTCTGCGGGAGGTTCGGCCAAACAGGGAAGAGACCGCCGTTTTCAGGCGATTCTGCCGCTCAGGGGCAAAATCCTGAATGTTGAAAAAGCCCGGCTGGATAAGATTCTCAACAATGAAGAGATCAGGGCCATGATAACGGCCCTGGGCACCGGTATTTCCGGTGATTTCGACATAGAAAAAGCCCGCTACCACAGGATTATTATTATGACAGACGCGGATGTTGACGGAGCTCACATCAGGACACTGCTGCTGACATTCTTCTACAGGTACATGAAACCCCTGGTAGAAGCCGGATACGTGTATATAGCCCAGCCGCCCCTGTACCGGGTGAAGAAGAGCAAGCAGGAACACTATGTGTACAGCGATCACGAGCTGGAGAAACTACTGGAAAGAATCGGCCGTGACGGCATAGAGCTTCAGCGATACAAAGGCTTGGGCGAAATGAACCCCGACCAGTTATGGGAAACTACAATGAACCCCGAAACCAGGACTATCCTGAGAGTCAACCTGGAAGATGCCATGATGGCCGATGAACTCTTCACCATTCTAATGGGGGACAAAGTGGAGCCGCGCCGGGAGTTTATCCAGGCCAATGCCCAGGCGGTAAGGAATTTGGATATTTAGACAAGTCACGACTAATATCTTCCATCACCAGAAGGAAAATGGCAAAAAATGTCGAAATATGTTGTTTAACTAATAAATGATAATTCAAACTGTTATTGCCTAAAATTTAAGGAAGGGGTGGAAGAATGGTCAGTTTTACCAAGAGCCTGTACTTCAAGTTAGTAATTTCATTATTTATCTGCCTTGGTATTTTAATGGGGGTATATACCGGGTATCAATTTACCCAAATCAGGAAACGTGTGGAGAAGGACCTTGAAGCCAAAGGTATTGGTTTAGCCAAAGCTGCTGCTTTAGGTTTACAGGCAATAATCGAAAATGATATTAAGCATGGAGTGATAACAAAGGAACAATTGTTTGACCAAAATTTAAAAATGATAGAAGACAATGCTGATCCTGCGAAAAGGAAGTTTAGTTCTGCGTACGACAGTTATACGGACAGCCATTGGCAAAAATACGTTGATTCCTTTCTGGTTGACAATGATGTGGTTTTTGCCATTCCGGTAGCGTATTCGAGTGACCCAAACAAAAATGGTTACCTTCCAACTCATAATACAAAGTATAAGGACAGAACCAAACGGGTTTTCAATGATAAGACCGGCGCGGCCGCAGCAGCAACCAAGGAGCCGCTGAAACAGGTTTACCATCGTGATACCGGAGAGGTAATGTGGGACATGTCTTACCCCATTTATATTGACGGAGAGCACTGGGGAGCATACCGTGTCGGGATCTCCATCAAAGAAGCCGAAGCCAAGATAGCAAAACAACAGAAGAACATGCTTATCATGGTCGCTATTATTCTGGTTGCTATTTCTCTCATCTTGCTTATTGTTACCAGAGTTGTTATTGGCAGGCCGTTACAGAAAATTCTAAAGGCTGCTGAGAACCTGGCTTCCGGAGATGCAGATTTGTCATATCGTTTGGCTATCCAGTCCGGTGGTGAGCTCAGCCTGTTGGCTCAGCATTTTAATTCTTTCATCGAGAAAATACACAAGATGGTGAAAAAGGTCAGTCAATCCGTTGAAAGCGTTACCATTACCAGTGACCAATTGTCCGGTAACGCCGATGAAGTGGCTAAAGCCAGCCGGAACGTAGCCCTGTCAATCGAAGAATTGGTAAAAGCGTCAGATAATAAGCTGAACTCCGTTACCGAGACACGGGATATTATTAACCAGTTTACCGCAGCTATTGAACAGATTGCCCGGGGGGCACAGGAACAGGCGCATAATGTTAACAAAACATCCGTTACTATGGGTGAGATGGCCACTTCTATTGAGGACGTGGCCCGGAGCGCCCAGTCGGTTCTAAATGCAGCTGTTAACGCTTCTAAGGTTGCAAGCAAGGGCGAAGCTGCCGTAAGTTCCACCATTTCGGGAATGGAAAAAATAAAAGATACTGTCAATGAATCGGCATTAAGGATAAAGGAACTGGGAGAACATTCGCAAAAAATTGGCGAGATTATCCAAGTTATAGACGATATTGCCGAACAGACTAATCTCCTGGCCCTGAATGCAGCGATTGAAGCCGCCAGGGCCGGCGACCATGGTAAAGGCTTTGCAGTTGTGGCAGATGAGGTAAGGAAGCTGGCTGAGAGAAGCGGTAGGGCTACCAAAGAAATAGCCGACCTTATTAACAATATTCAAAAAGGAACCAGCAAAGCCGTTGAAGCTATGGAACAGGGTACCCGCGAGGTTCAGGAAGGGGTACGGTTAGCCCACGGCGCCGGAACAGCGCTGGAAGAGATAATGAAGACGGTTGAGCTTACCCTAAACCAGACTCAGATGATCTCAGATGCGGCTAAAAAAATGAGTGAAACCAGTTCATCAATGGTTGCCGCCATGGATAACGTGGCAGCAGTTACGGAACAGAATACTGCATCTACCCAGGAGATGGCAGCCGGAAGTGATAATGCTTTAATGGCAATTGAGACAATAACCAAGTTAACCAAGGACAGTACTGAACACGCCGAAGCGATTTCTGTATCCGTCGAAGAAATGACTTCATCCACGGAAGATATTGCCCAGGCTGCAGATACTCTGTCACAAATGGCACATGAACTGAGAGCACTGGTCCAAGGTTTTAAAATTTAAACCCCCATGGTATAATACCGATATGAGGAAACCCGCAATAACATGCTTTGCATGCATGTTTTTCTTTTGAACAATTTACTCAATAATATACTCTCAGAGGTGAATGATTTGACGGAGTTCAGTTTGGGAAAGGTATTGCCTATCGATATCAATGATGAGATGAAAAATTCGTACATGGATTACGCCATGAGTGTAATCGTGGGCCGGGCGCTGCCTGATGTCAGGGACGGCTTAAAACCCGTGCACCGGCGCATCTTGTATGCCATGAGCGAATTGGGAATGACGCCGGACAAGCCCCATAAAAAATCCGCCAGGATCGTCGGGGAAGTTCTTGGAAAGTATCATCCCCACGGGGATTCTGCCGTCTATGATGCGATGGTCAGAATGGCCCAGGATTTTGCCTGCCGTTACCCGCTTATCGACGGCCACGGCAACTTTGGCTCCATCGACGGCGACTCGGCGGCAGCCATGCGGTATACGGAAGCCAGGATGTCCAGGATCGCCACCGAGTTGTTGAGTGATATAGACAAAGATACTGTTGATTTTATGCCTAACTTCGATGACACCCTGAAGGAACCGGTTGTCCTGCCGGCCAGGATACCAAACCTCTTGATTAACGGTTCCTCAGGAATTGCGGTCGGTATGGCGACCAACATTCCGCCGCACAATATCGGTGAAGTAATTGACGGAGTTGTCATGCTGATAGACAATCCCGAGGCTACTCCCAAAGAACTGATGATGGCTGTCAAAGGCCCGGACTTCCCGACCGGGGGAATCATTATGGGCCGTGACGGCATAAAGGAAGCTTACGCCACCGGAAGAGGAGTTATCAAGGTCAGGGCCAAGGCCTCCATTGAACGGATGGCCAGCGGTAAGATGAGAATTGTGGTAAACGAGCTTCCGTACCAGGTCAATAAAGCAAAATTAATCGAAAAAATTGCGGAACTGGTCAGAGACAAAAAAATTGAAGGAGTAGCCGACCTCCGGGACGAATCTGACCGGACAGGTATGCAGATAGTCATCGAACTCCGCAAAGACGCCAATGCCAACGTGGTTCTGAACCGGCTCTATAAACACACCCAGATGCAGGAGACTTTTGGTGTTATCATGCTGGCCCTGGTAGACGGGCAGCCAAGGGTTCTCAATCTTAGAGAAATACTGTTCTATTACCTGGAGCATCAAAAGGATGTAATAGTAAGAAGGACAAGGTTTGAATTAAATAAGGCAGAAACCCGGGCCCACATTGTTGAAGGCCTGCGGATAGCCCTCAATAACCTGGACGCGGTCATCAAAACCATCCGCGAGTCCCGGACAGTCGATATTGCCCGGTCGGCATTGATGGAGAAATTTAATCTTTCCGAAAAACAGGCCCAGGCCATTTTGGATATGCGCCTGCAGAGGCTAACCGGCCTGGAAAGAGAAAAGCTGGAAGAAGAATACAGGCATCTGGTTGAAAGGATTGCTTACTATAAAGCAGTCCTGGCCAATGAACACATGGTTCTGAACATCATCAAGGAAGAACTGCTGGAAATCAAGAAAAAATACAATGACCCCAGGAGGACGGTTATTTCCGTTGATGATACCAAATTGAGTGTGGAGGACCTGATCGCCGAAGAAGACATGGTCATCACCATCACCCACTACGGCTACATTAAACGCATTTCGCTCGACACTTACCGCAGCCAGAGACGGGGCGGCCGTGGGGTGACGGCAATGGGAACCAAAGAGGAAGATTTTGTGGAACACCTGTTCATTACCACCACTCATCACTATCTATTGTTTTTCACCAACAAGGGAAAGGTGTTCAAACTCAAGGTCCATGAAATTCCCGAAGCCGGCAGGCAAGCCAAGGGGACGGCTATCGTAAACCTCCTGCATATAATGGGCGATGAGAAGATAACGTCTGTTATCCCGGTGAAGACTTTTGACACGGATTCATATCTTTTTACCGCTACCAGGAAAGGCGTTGTGAAAAAGACTCCTATCCACGATTATGCTACTTCGAGGAGAGACGGCCTTATCGCGCTGTCCCTGGATGAAGGAGACGAATTGATAGATGTCAAGCTTACTTCGGGGGGTGACGAACTGATTATCGGAACCCGGAAGGGAATGGCCATCAGGTTTTCCGAAAAGGAAGTCAGAAGCATGGGCAGGACGGCCAGGGGAGTCAGGGGAATAGCCCTTGCCCAGGATGATAATGTGATAGGGCTGGAACTTGCCCGGAGCGGAGAGTACCTGCTGGTGGTCACTGCTAACGGTTTCGGTAAAAGAACGACCCTTACCGAATACCGTACCCAGGGGAGAGGCGGCAAAGGAATCAAGACAATTAATCCGACAAAACGTAATGGCCCCGTGATCGGCATCAAGGTGGTTAACAATGATGAGGAGGTAATGATGATTACCGCCGAGGGAATTATTATCAGGCTGGCGGTTAAAGATATTTCTTCTATGGGGAGAACAACCCAGGGGGTTACCCTGATGAGGCTGGACCAAAACGATTCTGTGGTGGCCCTGGCCAAAGTTGTCACAAAAGACGAACACTAATGACTGCTATAAGGAAGACGACGCCTGAAAAGTTTTGTTAAAAATGATGAAAAAATTAAGAAGGAATTTTATAAAGTCCAGCGAATACAATTAAGTGAAGAAAGAAAAAAATCTTTCCTCAACCAACCAAATAGTCCTGAGGCGCGAGTCCGGAGACTGAACGTCCAGAGACCGGTTCAAAACCGGTCTCTTTATTTTTGCATACTCGTTGCATACTCGTGTCGGGCAAAACAGCATTGTTGAAGAACCAAACAGGAACAAAGAAAAAAATAGAGTTTTTCTGCAGGATAACGGCAGGAGTTTTTCGAAACCGTAGGAATAGAATATATTAGAAACACAAAAGCTGCGCGGCGTTTGTGAAATACAACACTATATGGGTTGCGAAAACCGGTCGGCCGGTTTTTGGCAACAGACGGATTTATTAAATATGACAAGAGAATAATGTGGTCTGTTGAACTTGATTTAATCCTGGGGGGACCCTTATAAAAAAGAAGGAAGAGGTGATGCTGATTTGTTAAAATTCCAGGTTACAAAGGGGTGAGATAATGCTTGACATCAGGTGCGAGTGCGGAAAAATTGTCTGCCAGCGCGACCATGAGTTAGTTGTCATTAAATGCAGGCATTGTAAGAGGTTCATGTTAATCAATACGAAAGAGCACATGGAGATAATTTATCCACACTTTATAAATAGACCTCAAAACGTTCATCTGAATTTATAACGAAAATTTAAAGAAGTCCGGAGACTGTGAGTCCAGAGGCCAGCTTGATAAGCTGGCCTTTAACTTTACTCAGTCAAGTCCAGAGGCCAGCTTAAGCATAGCTGGCTTTTCTTGATTTAAAGGGTTGAATCAATAGCGAAGAAGGTGGAACCATGGAAAATATCAGGTGCAGATGCGGCAAAATAGTCTGCCAGCTCAAAGGCAGGGTAGTGTTGATCAAATGCCGCCATTGTAAAAGGTTCGTAATCCTGGAGTTTTCTGACCGGGAAGAACAGGAAAATGCAGTGATGGCCGGGGACGGCCGGCCTAAAATAGAATACAGCTGAGTCAGTCCGGAGACAAACAGTCCAGAGGCCAGCGAATTAAATGCTGGCTTATTCTGTGAGGCCAGTTTTTTAGTTGTGCGTTTAAGGACAATCAAAGCATATGGCGACCGGGTATTTTTGACGGCAAATCGGTTCCCTGAAAGGAGGGGCTACGGTATGAAAACTTTATTTACGCAGATTTTGGTAATGATTCTTTTGTTCAGCTTTGGAGTCAGCGGGTACTTCGCATTATTCAAGTTTCCCTTGAGAGACCCCAGGGCTAAAATTCTGGCATTCCTGCTGCTGGGTGCGGTTGCCACAGCCTTCACGTTTGTGCTCTGTCTGGCCGTAATCTGGCCGCCGGTGATGTGAATAAAGATTGGTTAAGGAAGGAGGAAGGCTTATGTCAGGTTTGTTCATTATCGGCGTATTGCTGATCCTGTTTTTTGGCTTCAGTGTTAGCGCTTATATTACCTACTACAAATTTTCCATCAGGAGTTTCTTAGCCAAACTGGTTGTTTTCCTGGTACTGGGAGCAATTCTGTCGGCGGTCACATTCACCGTCTCCCTGACCTTGATCTGGCCGCCTGTTATGTGACAAAAGTCAAAAATACCCGGTACGGTCCTGAGACATAGTCCAAGTCCGGAGGCCAGCATCCGATGCTGGCGTTTTTGTGAACAAGAAAGGGGTGAGATGCTTATGGGCATGGGAAAAAACCGCACCGCAACCGGTCTAGTTTTATCCTGGGTAATTACAGTCATATGTCTCGCGTTTGGTCCTGCGGTTTCTGCAGAGGATCTGCTGCAAAAATCAGCGCGAATCAATGAAGGATGCTTACGCTGTCACGGAGCCCGGGGGTTAAAGACCAAGTTTGACGGGAAAACGGTTTCCCTCTATGTTGATGAGGCCGGGTACCGCGCGTCCATGCACGGCACCATGCCATGTACCTATTGTCATACCAATATTACCGACTACCCGCATACCGGCGCACTGACGGGAAAAGACCTGGTAAAGCAGGTGAACGGCGAATGCCGCAGGTGCCATAAAGATATTACGACGATGTACAACCAAAGTGTTCACGGGAAAGTTAACCGGAAAGAAGGAAAGCTAAACGCGTACTGCAGCGACTGCCATGGCATTCACAACATTTATAAGAAGGAAGTTGCTGCGGCCACGATTAGTCACAATAATGTCCCGCACACCTGTGCCAAATGCCATAATGAAATTATGAAGAAATATGAGCTTGATTTCCACGCCAAATCTGTACTTCTGGGCGGCAAAGAAGCTGCCAGCTGTGTCAGCTGCCACGGGAGCCACACTATCCTGGGTCCGGAAGAGAAAACTTCGACGGTATCAAAGGAAAATATACCAAAGACCTGCGGCAAGTGCCACCTCTTCCCCCTGAAAAACTTTGCCAAAGGTAAAATGCATTACGAATTAAAACCCGCCGGTGACGGTGCGGTATCCTTCTGGACACTGATATTCTTTACCTGGCTTACCATTGGTACAATCACTTTTGTACTGGTCCTTATATTAATCGAACTGCGCCGCAAGTGGATTGATGCCGGCAGGCCGGAGAGCCGATTTTAAAAAAGATTAATAATCCGCAAGAATAGAAAAGGAAGTTGGTGAGTAATATGGCTGATATCAATGCTGATTTCCCCCAGAAGAAAACCCTGTACCAGCGCTGGAACATTCACCACCGCCTGGTGCATTTCGGGATTTACGCTCCGTTTATTCTGTGCGCCCTTACCGGGTTGCCCATCAAATTCCATGATAAAGCCTGGGCCCAGGCCCTAGCATCCTTTTTCGGCGGAGGCGACGGGCTGTTGGCCTGGCACCTCTTCGGCGGCGTGTTGCTGTTTGTAACGTCCTTCTATCATCTGGCGTATTCTGCTATTTATGCTATAAAGAACCGCCACAACCTGGAGATACCAATGCTGCCTTGGTCCAAAGGGACCTGGACAGCCCTGAAACAATATTTCAGATACCAATTAGGCTTTAGTGATGAACGCCCCAA
>DYZU01000209.1 GCA_022735835.1 Thermincola sp.
AATGATGTTCCGTCCACCCATTAACGCGGCAAGAATATCCCTGATCTCTCTTTTTCGACCTACAATGTTCTTCTGAATCATGTGGTACATCTCGTTTAAGCCTTCATTATTCACAAAACTTACCCCTTTTAGCGGAATCGAAGTCCTTGAAATTATTTCTTCCCTTTTATAAATCCCAAATCCTTAATAATACTTACCGCGGAAGTGGAGCGATTGTCATCGAATAATATTCGGTAGTCATCAGTTAAGGTAATGACATCCATTTGAAATTTCCCTTCTTCCAGTAGTTCCACAAACCGCTCCAGGTTTTTACGTTTTATAACTGCATTAGGGTTAGCCACAGTTGTTACGTGTATCTCGTCGTCTGTCACTTTCGATACCTTAAATGTCTTTTTCCCCGATATATACGGAATGACCGAACCAGGTTTATACTTCTTTTTAACCTCATTCCAATCTAACGGCATAGCAATTCCTCCTTTAATTTTTTAATGGTGTTCGGAGAATCCTGCAGCCCCAAAACAACAGGATTCTCCTCCACACCCTTAAATAATACTCTTGTAAACGTGTCCCTCGTTTTTCCGCGAATGGATTACATGTTTTTTTATTACTTAATGTACCCTAGATCTTTAAGAATACTTACCGCAGAGGTAGCTCGGTTGTCTTCCACTAGCGTCCGGTAATCATCCGTCAATGTAGCAAGATCTGTGCTAACTCTTTTCGTTTCAATAAGCATAACCATTCGCTCAAGGTTCTCGCGTTTAATTGGGGCATTTGGATTGGCCGGCGTAGAGACAAATACTGCATCATCGGTTACTTTCGTCACTTTAAATTTTTTGCCTCCGGCAATAAAGGGAACCAAAGCCCCGTTGCGATACGTGTTTTTCACGTGTTCCCAATCTAATGGCATATTTATACTCTTCCTTTCTCTAAACAAGCCTCTTCTTAAAAGTTTTACGCGTTTAAAAGGGTATGCTTCCGGGATAACGACCGGTGGAATTATGGCTTACCTCTCAGGTCCCCATTACATAAAGACATTTAACCGAATCTAACGCGGTTTAACCCGCACCGCCGACCAATTCATGCGGAACTGCAATCCAGCAAGCACAGCCCCAAATGCATTCTCCCGCTTGGCCTTCAAACCTAATTGACGGCTCAGAGACCATTACGCCTAAGTCCAGCAAGATCGAATGCATTAGAAGTTTCTCCGTGTCATCTTTTTCGTTGTATTTGGCCTTTGCTTCCGAATAAAGGCTTAAATCTACTTTGCTCAGTTGCGGAAGGAGAACCTCGATTTCCTGGCTTTCACCATCTCCGTAAGAAACTGCTACGTTATCGGCGAATTCAGAAAACGTGTTCTTAAGCTTGTTTTCCAGTGAATCACTGGCGGCAGACTTCAGCCCCTTAACATGGATTCCCATATAATCCGCCTTGAAGCCCTTCTTTATCCCGTTTAATGAACCTTTTTTATCCAGCCACTTGTCGATTTTTTCGTCGGGCCTAAGGACAGTCAGTAGATTTATCCAGTTGTTCCCGGCGGTCATATTTGTAGTCATTGGCGGCCAATTTTCAGTGGGGTTGTTTAACCAGCCGGAAAATGCGAGAGTGTCCCAGGCGTGAAACCCCGATTCCCGGGTGATAAAGCTGGCAATGGCGTCGTCGATTATATCGTTTGTTAGCCTGATATCATTAGTGGCTTGCCAAGCAGGTTCCTGGGAAACCATAATAAACCCGCCGGTGAAAGGAACATCGTAAAGATCTCCCCAAACCGCCGTAACCCCTTTGTTTTTGTTTTCATCGTTCATGAGGTCAATTTCGTTCATAACGGCAAATAGGTTTCCATCCCTATTTTCTAATGGATCCCCGCTGCATGGGAGCACACCTATGCCGACTACAGGAACTGACCGTCCAAGCTTCACGTTGCTCAAGTGGCGGGCGAAGTCAACCACCATTCCACTGCCGGTACCTCCGCCAAGGCTAAAGACTATAAATACCAATGGTGAAAGCTCCGAATCCCGTACGCTCTGAGCAAATTCTTTCATATCCTGTTCCAGTATCCCATCGTCGTAATACGCTTTTCCATAAATTGCCTTTGCGACACCGCGCGGGAAAGACTCCCCGGGTGATGGCAAATCCTGGTCGACGGGTATCCATGGGTCGAAGTTGGGGTTCCAGTAATAGCGTGGGTATTCCCTCTTTAGAAATTCCCTATATCGTTGAAGGGTGGCAAACAAGTCGTTCCTGTTTGGGACTTGCAAAGCCCTGGTACGAATTTGAATTTTATCTGCCGGCAGTCCTCCCGCAAGAGCCTCAAGGCCTTGAAGGTCCTGTTCGCCTATGTCGACTACTAAAGCTGTAAACCTGCTTCCGTCTTCTTTAAGATAATTTGCTAAAGGACCGCGCAGTAATGCTCGAACTACTCCGGCCCCAGTTTTTCCTAAACCGACAACGTGAAGGGAAAACGGACCGTGTCTGCCGCTATTCTGCCCATACGCGATTCTTCCCGCAATTCGCTTTTCCAAAGCATTGCTTATCGCATTTTTTTTCATCTACACCTTCCCCTTTTAAATTTTTAATTAATCATCTAATTTTCTTTTAAATATCCACCAGTCGTTTCCGGAAGCAGGCTGGTAAGTGCTATCAAGGCAGGAAAAGACACATAATGGCTTACTCTGACTGTTTCGATAGACTTATGGGGTAGCCGCCTTTGTAGCCGCCATTGGCGCTATCCCGGCTTTTACGATTGTGGCTCGATCCGGGGCCTCCGCAGCCCTGCCGGTTACCACATCATACGGAACAGCAATCCAGCAAGCGCATCCCCAGATGCATTCTCCCGCCTGCCCTTCAAACCTGATTGACGGTTCGGAAATCATCACGCCTAATTCCAGTAGGAACGAGTGCATCAGAAGCTTCTGCGTGTCATCTTCTATTTTCTCGTATTTATCACGAATATCCGCGAAAAAGCTGAGGTCTGTTTTGCTTACGCCGGGTACAATTACATCTGCAAAACTCGTCAGTACGTCAAACACTTCCTCGTGGTAAATTCCGATATTGTCTAAACCGCCGTCAATGTAACGTGTCATCTTCTCGCCCAATTGCGCATCTAACGTTTGAGTCCAAATGCCTCGAGGAGCGCTGACATGGCATTCCATATAATCCGTATGGAAACCTTGTTTTAATGGTAATAAGTCTGGCATCTTGTCAATCCACTTGGATATTTCATTTCTGAACATATCGGTTCCCTCTCCCGGAAGCACCGCTACTCCCGGATGGAGGAACTTGTTGGCCGAGAAAATGGTAAAACATTTTTCATTGCGCGGCACGAATTCATGCGGGGCTGCCATTAAGCCCAAAGGCCTCATTGACCTGAAGAATACACGGCCTTCTTCTGCTGTAATAAATCTTGCCAAACAGTCGTCGACAAACTTAGTCGTTACTTTCAGCTTATGAGGTGTGCCGGCTTTGGCTGTGCTAGCATAATACCGAAGTCTTTCCCAGGCCCCTTGCAGCGGAACCATCATAAAGCCGCCGGTGAACGGGTTCGTATACAAATCGCCCCATACGGCTGTGACGCCTTTGTTTTTGTTTTCGTCAACCATCAAATCTATTTCATTCAAAGCGGGATAGAGGTTAGCCCCCCTTATCTCTTCCGGATCCCCTTCGCACGGAAGGAATCCGAGCCCGCAAACCGGAATTCCTCGGCCAAGCTTAACATTGGCGAGGTGGCGCGCCAAGTCTACTACCATCCCGCTTCCGGTGCCGCCGGCAAACGAAAAAGCTACAAAAACAAGTGGCGGCAAATAAGAAGACCGAACACTGTCTGCAAAATCAGTAAGTTCTTTATCAAGAATCTTGTCATCGTAATATGCCTTCCCGTAAATTGCTTTGGCCAGCCCGCGCGGGAATGACTCACCTGCTTTCGGCATTTCTATATCCGCCGGAATCCACGGATCGAAGTTGGGATTCCAATAATACCTCGGATATTCTCTCTTTAGAAATTCACGGTACCTCTGCAGAGTTGCGAAAAGTTCGTTTCTTTCCGGAACTGGCAAGGCTACTGACCGGAGTTGCGCTCTATCGGTGGGTATACCGCGCTCAGTGAGACGCTGTAAAAAATCATTGTAATGGTCTATGGTGCGGAGAAGATCCTGCTCACCGATGTCGACGGCCAATGCTGTAAACCGGGAACGAGGGTCTTCAAGTGAGTCCTCTATAAATCCTGTCCTCAAAACAGCGTGAATAAAATCCGCTCCGGGTTTCCCGATACCAACAATGTGGATTGAATGAGGAGATTGTATCCCTGAGCTGCTGTGATACATACTTTTTGTTGCACTCATGAAAATGTCCCTCCTAAATAAATTTTAATGAATAAAAGTTTTTGTTTTCATCTCTATGCAGTTTTTTTACAAATTCACCGTTTGCTAGACCCTGTGAACTTTTTGCGGGGCTATTTATTTACGCACCGGCCGCCTTGGTTTTACCACTGTTTGGAATACCGGGGATCGGACACTCGGCTGTACCTGCCTCGCTTCTTGTAATTTTTTCTACGTTTTCGCGGGCTTTTTCTGCATCCAATACCCATGTCCTGTAGAATTCATAGGGACACTCCGCAACCCCTCGGTCTCCTTCGTTCGATTTTATAGTAGCTGTATAGCCCCTGTGCAGGAGTTTAAAGAGGTGATTCTGAGATTGCAGATTTTTTCTTGCATCGCGGATTTGAGATACCGAAAGCTGGGCAAACTGAATACCGTTTTCCTCTTCCCCGCACTCTCCCAAAGTCCGCCCGTCAAAACCGATGATGGCTGAATGGCCAAAATAGGAATAGACGCCGTCGTTGCCTGAGGCATTTGCTACGGCTACGTAACAGTTGTTTGCCCAGGCCATTGCTTTGGCCATCAGGATTTGTTGCTCTTTAGCCGGATACATATATCCCTGGCACCTTATGACCAGTTCGGCTCCCCTCATAACACAGTCACGCCAGATTTCCGGATAATTTCCGTCGTCACATATTATGAGGCTGATTTTAAGTCCTTTAGGGCCGGTTGAAACATAGGTCCTGTCACCGGGATACCATGGTTCAATTGGGCACCATGGCATGATCTTTCTGTACTTCTGAACTACTTCTCCTTTGTTGTTTATTAGAACAAGAGTGTTGTACGGCATCTTATTAGGGTGTTCTTCATGCTTCTCCCCGGTTAACGAGAACACTCCCCAAACGTCGGCTTTCTTGCAGGCTTCCGCAAAAATCTCAGTTTCCTCGCCCGGAACTACCGTAGATAATTCCATCATTTCGTTAAAGTCATAGAATATCCCATGGGTGCTGTACTCCGGGAATATTACCAGGTCCATCCCCGGAAGACCTAATTTCATGCCCTCGATCAAATTTGCGATATTTCTGCAGTTATCAAGAACTTCCTTTTTTGTATGTAGGCGAGGCATTTTATAATTGACTACGGCCACGCCAACGCAGTCAGCACTACTTGAAATATCTCCATGTCTCATTTTCTACGTCTCACCTTTCCTAAAAATATATCGATGTTTTAAAAGTTAACTACTTTAAGTAAAGCCGGTCTTGCATTCTAGCAAATTAATCACCCCTTTCTATAACTATCCGGCACAGCTTTTCAAAAGGGCTTTAACAGTTTTAGACTATTGTTCAGTTTTTGTCAGAATAATCCGTGAGCCGTCAGACTTTCCCAGGTAATTGATAATCGTTTCATCTGTTGACCTTTTAGCCAGTATTTCTGATAAGGGGACTTCAATAAAGCGCCTTACGATTCTTTGTAATGCCCGTCCACCAAAATGTCTGTCCAAACCTCTTTTCATCAAGAAAACCCTGGCCGATTTGTCAAGCTGTAATTGACAGTTGTATTTTCTTAGCCGCCCGTTTATTTGTTCCAGCATTAAATCAATTAATTTGTCCAAGGTATCCTGGTCCAGCCAGTTAAAAACTATTACGTCCTGGATTCGGTTCAAAAATTCCGGGCTAAAGTGTTTTTCTATTTCCTTTTTGATAATGCTATTGGCTAACAGCATACCACTCCCCTCAGTCCAACGACTTGGATTCACATATCTGGTTATCCATTTAATGAAAAACCCAATTTTTTTATCTATTTTATCTATGAATTCATATATTTCTCGCGCACCTAAATTGCTGGTCATAAAAATTAAAGTGTTGCGAAAATCTATTCTTTGTTCCCCCGAGGCCATTGTCAACAAACCGTTATCGAAAATGTTCAGTAATGTTTGAATCACCTGGGGACTTGCTTTTTCTATCTCGTCAAATAAGATTATGCCGGGCCTGCTAACCGAACCTTCAATTTTCTCTTTATCTAGTATTGTTAAACCTTCTTTACTACCTACATATCCTGGCGGCGAACCCGTGAGCGCGGCAGTATAATGATCAAGAGACAGTGTGTTCATGTCTACTCTACAGTAAGCTTCACGGTTCCCGTGAATTGCTTCTGCCAAAACTTTAACAGTTTCTGTTTTTCCAACACCTGTTGGACCCAGAAACATAGCTATATATAAAGGCCTTTCCGGGTCCGATATATCTGCTTTAATAATTTTAAGCATATCTTCTATGGCTTTCATTGCCGTTTCTTGGCCGAAAATTTTGCTTCGCAAGTGTTTCATAACTTCGTCAACGTTAAATTGAAATCTCATTCCCCTGCACAACTCCATATCTTACGATTTTTCACAGACCGTTATTCAATTAGGGCAACAAACAGCAGGTCCCTAAATGATCCTAAGCCTATTCCATAAATCCCCTCTTTTTGAACCGCCCGCTTCGTTTTTGGTCATAATGCAAAAATTGTGCCATTACGGTAAAGATGGCGTATAAACCCCGGGAATAACGAAACGCCGGTGATTCATTTCTGCAAAACAGAACTGAAAGAAATGTCGCATTTTGAAACATGTTTTAAAATAAGTCACTACAAGTGTAGTACATTCGTGGTTTATCGCGAAGATATACTTGGCACGTTTTTTGCTTAAACATGAAATCGGCTTGCCTTATATTGAAACAGAAAAAGACACCTTCCATCCGGGCACAGTAATCCCGCACAGTAAGGCGCCTTTGCCGTCACAAAACAGAAAATGCCCAAAAACAGGAAGTAGTCCCGTTTGCTGGGCATCTTTGCTCATTTGGATACGTCAGTATATCCGTATTTAATTTACATTGATTATTTTATGACGGAGATACTGTTTGGTCAAGATATTTTTTAAAAACCGCTGTCTGACCTTGTAATTCTTGATGAACTTAGTTACATTAATCTAAGGTCTGGTAGTCTACTACTTTTCCAGTTTTGCTCAGACCGATATGGAAAAGGCAGCCTGATAATTACCACCAATCCGGAATTCGGGCACCTGGGGGGAGGTGTTTTGTGACAATGCTTTAACTGTGGCACTCTTAGACAGAATTACACAAAATGCCCATGTTATACCGTTCGTAGGAGAACTGGGGGTAGGTTAGATGATTACTGAAAACACCACTATATTAGAAGTAATGGGGAAAAATCCGAAATCCATTCAAGTGTTCGTAAAACACGGAATAAAATGCCTCGGCTGAGGAGGTGTCACTCGTGAGAGTATCGGGCAGGTTGCTCGTGAACAGGGAATTGACTTGGAGTCGCTCTTAAAAGAACTGCAAAGTCTCGACAACTCTTCGGCAAAATGATAGGCCAGCCCTGCAGAAACCTATCCGGACATTTACGGCCTGGGTAACTGTAGCGGTAGGGGTTGTTACCTGTTGGATTCGATAAACCAAATGTTTTACAAGGCTGTTGACAAAGGTCAGCAGCCTTTTTCAACAAACAATTATAAAATTTCGGAAGGTTTGCGTACGCAAACCAACCTTTTTATTTTTTAGTAAGAAAAAATAGCGGGGTTGGCTGTTTGCATAAGGTTTTTCATTTGTTACCGAGGAACAACCGAAAATACCGTTGCAAACAGCCTACCCTGCTACTTCAGTTCCACCACCGTCACACCCGTCCCGCCTTCGCCGTACTCGCCCAGCCTGTGGCTTTTGACAAAGCGGTGGCCGGCCAGCAGGCCGGTTATGGCC
>DYZU01000210.1 GCA_022735835.1 Thermincola sp.
GGGCTTAAGATGGCCAATCACCCGCTGCAGGAAGAAGCCTCCGCTTACCGGATCAGAGATGCCGAGGCAACAGGTGCGGAATACCTGACAACACCCTGTCCTACCTGCTATTCCGGGTTAGCGGGCGGAATTGAAAAGGTCAAGTCCCCGCTAAAAATCTATCACCTGGCCGAATTAGCCGCCAAAGCAATGGGGATAGAATGATAATTTAATCCGATACTCCCCCTCTCACCCCAAACCGTTTTTTATCCTTATCGTTGCTGGTTTGGGGTGTTTTTGTTAAAATAGCCTTGGAGGGATTCTTCATGGTTTTTCAAAAGGATGCTTTAACAGGTAAAGACTCCCGCTTCCTTGGTTTCCTCACCAGGGAAGAAGCTGAAAGGAGAAGGCAGTTGCTGGATGAGCTGTCGTCTTTGGAAGAAGCGGCGATGGCCAGATACCGGCGACACCTGCAAGAAAATACGGACAGGGAGCTTTCCGCGCTGGCAGCCGCCCTTCCTGAAAATGAAGACTTTTTTAAGCGGGCATTTCGTGAGAAACTGGCTGCTCTCATTAAAGATTACGGAAAATTTGCTTTCGTAATATGGGATTGGAAATTACCTGCTTATGAAGATTTGACATCCGGCTGGGCCGAAGCCCATGAATATGAAGTGGAAACCGGAAGGGATTTTCACTGCACCGTTTTGTCTGATTCTGCAAGATCGGAAGAGTGGGCCCGGGAAGTATTTGAAAACTTTTATTCGTTAGAGGATGTTAAACGGATGACGGGTCTCAATTCAACCGGTGAAACCGTGGACAAAATTGTTTACAGCGTAGCAAGGGAGCTTATTCCGGTCAAATATGAATGATTATCCACCGAAGACATTCTACCATGAGTTCACCCGTGATTTGTTAACAGGTCCGGGTGAAACCGCTTTTAAACGGGTATTATATATTATAGGAAGTCAAAGGACCTGGAGGTAAAAATGATACCTATCAGAGATAACATCCGGTCACGCCGGTTCCCGGTGATCAGCGTGACGTTAATCGTGATAAATGTTCTTATTTTTCTGTATGAATTATCTCTCGAGCAAGGGCAGCTGACAAAACTGGTATGGACATTTGGGGTTATTCCCAGAAACATTCAGGGAATGCTTGACGGGCAATTTTCTTTAATTACCGCCGCCCTCCCTTTGCTGACCAGCATGTTTTTACATGGCGGCTGGTTTCACCTGCTGGGCAATATGCTGTACCTGTGGATTTTCGGGGACAATGTGGAAGACCGGTTGGGCAGGGGAAGATATCTTCTTCTTTACCTGGCGGCGGGAGTTGCCGGGTCAGTGACCCAGGTCTGGGCCAACCCGCTGGCCGCTGAGCCGGTCATAGGCGCCAGCGGTGCCATTGCCGGTGTTTTGGGCGCTTATTTTATCAGCTATCCGCGGGCCAGAGTGCTGACACTCCTGCCAATTCTCTTTTTTATTACGTTTGTTGAAATACCGGCTTTTGTGTTCCTGTTTTTATGGTTTGTTACGCAGTGGCTAAGCGGATTTGCCAGCCTTGGGGTGCCGGGGAATATGGTGGCCTGGTGGGCTCACATCGGCGGGTTTATTACCGGTATTATAGGTATAATATTTCTTGCTCCATCGAGGCGTAAGGCCTACATCAGAAGGTTGGAATAATAGATGCGGGACGGCTCATTCTGCTTTGATCTGACAACTGGTATTTCCACAGGGATTGAAACAGAACAGGTCGGTTGACAGGTATTTGTCACCCCGGTCAGGTATAATCACGACAATTAACCCGGTTTCCAGTTCTTTGGCCTTGTTCACGGCTACATGCATGGCGGCCCCGGCGCTGATTCCTGAAAAGATCCCTTCATACCGGGCTAATAAACGGGCCATTTCAAAGGCGTCCTCATCACGGATCCGTATTTTTTCGTCCAGCCGGCCGATGTCGTAGATTTCCGGAACTCTTGCCTCTTCCATGTTTTTAAGGCCCTGCACCTTATGATTCATGTTGGGTTCAACACCGATAATTCTGATCTCCGGGTTTAATTCTTTAAGGCGCTTGGAGGTACCCATCAGAGTACCGGTGGTGCCCATTCCGGCGACAAAATGAGTTATTTTGCCCTGGGTTTGTTCCCAGATTTCCATGGCGGTGGTGTCGTAATGAGACAGGACATTGTTTTCGTTGGCGAACTGATTGGGCATAAAATAGAGTTCAGGATTTGATTCGTAGATTTCATACGCTTTTTCAATGGCTCCGTCGGTTCCCTTCTCACCCGGAGTCAGAATAATCTCGGCGCCAAAGGCGCTAAGGGTTTTACGGCGCTCCATACTCATCCATTCAGACATGGTTACCACCAATTTATATCCTTTAACAGCGGCCACCATGGCCAGGCCGATTCCGGTATTGCCGCTGGTTGGCTCTATGATGATTTTATCTTTTGTTAACACGCCCGTTTTTTCGGCCATCTCAATCATATAGAGAGCCGGCCGGTCTTTTACGCTGCCACCCGGGTTGTTGCCTTCCAGTTTGGCCGCGATTAACACATTGGGATTTGGGTTGAGACGGTTGATTTTGACTAACGGTGTACTCCCGATGGCTTCCAGGATATTGTTTTTCATCAGGCTCATAATGAAAACTACCTCCGCAGAACATAATTTATTCATAAAGACACCTGTAGCAAGATAATACCTTCAATAAAAATCTAGTAAGCCCATTGAAAATTATACTACAGATTTTACAAAAAGGAAATTTTTAAAAGTGGACGGGTCCGGTAAGGGGCTGTCCGATATTAGGCTATCTTCCGAGCGGGCGAATTCCAACCGATTGCCTAACTTCCAACTTCCAACATCTAACTTCCAATATGGGGCCGGTGGACGATATAACGCCGCTCTCCGGAA
>DYZU01000211.1 GCA_022735835.1 Thermincola sp.
AAAAAAGAAGGGCTGACTGCTTTTGAGGTTTTTCTTGTGTTGCCGTCGTTGCCCAACTTACTGAAGTTTGAGCGAAACCGCAGGGCGAAGGCCACGGATGGCCGGAGCGCCAAGGCGCCACGGACGGCGCCTTTGGCGGTGAAACCCAAGGTTTCGCGAAAACTGAGGTTAGTTGGGCAGACGAACAACACCGAAAAACTGAAAAAGTAGATAGCCCTTCTTAATGTTCCAGTATTTTGTTAACAGGCCCATTTATGGGACAGCCCAGTTAATACCCTTAATTCTTCGGAGGTTGCGGAGATGCCGAATTGTTATCCGGGGGAGGCGGGAGCGGAGCGCCGTTTTGAGGCGGAGGGGGTGGCGTGTTGCCGTTCTGGGGCGGTGCAGGTAAAGTGGGACTGCTGTTCTTAAATGCCTGGAGAAGTTCCTGGGCACGCCCGTAATTTGGGTCGTCTTTCCCGATTTTTTCTAATTCTTTAATGGCTTCCTCCTTATTTTGTTTCCCCTCAAACAGATAAATAGCATAGTTGATCCTGGCCACGCTGAAACTGGGGCTGATTTCGAGAGCTTTCTTTACAGTTTCAATTGCTTTATCAGTATTTCCCGTATAATGGTATGAAGTGGCCAGGTTACCTAAAACCGCAATGTTCTCCGGGGTAGTTTTCAAAACCTCTTCATATCCTTTGATGGCCGAAGTAAATTTCTTAGCAGCCTCCTTGGTTTTACCTTTCCCCCATAAATCCAACGCGGCTTCAAAGTCCTGGTTAGCTGAAGACTCGGTTGATGTAGCGGTGTTACTGCTGCCGCCCGAAAATGAGCCTCCCGTCCAGTAAAGCGAAACGGACAGTAACAGCCCGACGGAAACAAATCCTACAATAACGTAGGTCAGCATCCTGTTACGTTTTCTGGCATTCATAAAGGCCATTCTGTTTCCTCCCTTCCCATACCTATCTATTTACATACTTTTGACCATATAATAACCTGTTTCCTCTCATTCAGGACATAATTATATCACACCCGTCAATTCATTAAAAGGGTTAATCAACGGCAGAATTTCCATTTACCGGCGCTTGTCCAAAAAAAGGCCTTATGGATAAACCATCCATAAGGCCGCTGGCGTTATCTCAGGTATTTCATCGGGTTTTGGAAACTGCCTCCGCGGAGGACCTCAAAATGCACATGAGACCCGGTGCTTCGCCCGGTAGAGCCCACCAGTCCGATCAGGTCTCCCCTTTCTACCTTTTGCCCTACTGAAACCTCGTACTTAGAAAGGTGACCGTACCTGGTTACCAGGCCGTTATCGTGCCTGATTACAACCATCTTCCCATAGGCCCCTTCCCAGCCTACCGAAACTACCACTCCGGCTGCGGCAGCCCCGACCGGCTGCCCTTTGTACCCGTCAATGTCTATGCCGGTGTGCATCCTGCCCCAGCGCTTGCCGTAACCGGATGTAATTCTTCCGCTGATGGGCCAGCCTAATTTTCCACCGCCCCCACGGGTGGCCACCACATACTTGGAGCCTTTAATCACGACCTTGTTTACGGCCGGCTTAAGTACTTCTTCCTGTAACACTTTTCGGTCAACCACGGTACCGTTCTTCATCACCAGCTGATATCTGACTCTTCTTTCGCCGTTTTCCCCTTTGACCTTGACCTTTTCACGGCCGCGCCACAAGTTGCGGTCCGTTTGCACGATAACCTTATAAGGAAGGGTTTCGTTGACGGTAACCTCGCCGGTTGCCACAACAGTAATCATCGGTTCAAGAGCCACCAGGTTGATTTCCTGACCAATGTCCAGGCGTTCACCTTTAATGGAAGGGTTGGCCTTGAGCAAATCAGCCACATGCATATCGTTCGAGCGGGCAATGGACCAGAGAGAGTCTCCTTCTTTAACCACATGAATGGCTTTTTTCTGTTTTCCTTCCTTCAGAATCTGTAAAGCCTCGTCGGCCGGCAATACCTCTCTCAGAGACACCGGTACATCAACCAGCTCTACATTTTCCTGGAATGATACGGTTGCAATTTTCATGTCATCCGTATTATAGGAATTTTTGAGCTGTTCCAGTACATCTTCTGCCACTTTGGCGTCCTTGACAGCAACCGCCACCTGGCCGTTCACCTTGATTCCGGTTGCGACAGCTATATAAGTAAGGTCCTTGTTGAGTTTCTGCTTGAGGTTGATGAGGTTATCAATCTGGTATCTCTTGGCCTTAATACTCTTAAAAGCCACTTGCTGCTTTACATCTACTCTCCGTTTCCAGGCCAGGGCTTTCTCCTCTTTCAAATCCGCTAAAAGCTGCTCCGCTTTTTCCTTTTCCAACACAACCGCTAACCTTTTGCCGTCAACTTCTAATGCATAGGCGTTTATACTGGAATTAGCCCTGAGCAGAAAACCGCCAAGAACCACCACTATTGCAGCAAGAGCAATTATTTTCATGTTCAGATATTTATAATAATTTGGGATCTTCAGGCGGGGCAGTGAATCTTTTGTAACCTTCAGCCGGGCCAACGAAATCCGGGGAAGCTTCGGTTTGGGAATAGAAAACTTTGGTGCCTTGAGGTTTGAAACCATCCGGGAAGACCAGTTCAGGAATTCCCGGATGCGGAGAAGCTGGGATAAACTTCCGACAGGTTTGGGTGAATTTTTTCTATCTGTCCGGCGGGATTTTTTTCCGGATAGCGTACGGCTGTATTTTGCTTTAAGCATTTTCGCCTTTTTCGGCTTTTTGTGGAAGTGACCGGTAGAAAGTCTAAGCATAGGAAGTTTATCTGAGCGTATCTTGGCCAGGGTTGTTTGCAGCCTTGTTTTTACCCTGCCAAGCAGCCCATTACTGTTTTCCTTGTTCGACTCCATACTCGCTCCTTTCTGAACAATTCCCCCGATTTTTGATAAAAAAAGACATTCTTTTGGGATGTCCTAGATTATTTTAATTTAAAACATATTAAACTGAGTTAATTATACCACAGGAAACCTTTTCCGTAAACACAAAATTTTCGACAAACGTTTAAACCGCCCTGTTTTAGGCGGTTTTTCAAGAATAAATGTGATTATTTCACTGGTTATCGTTATACGTCGTTAAAGTTCGTTCTCTCTCTTTAGTACCTGCTCTTAAGACCTGGAAATAGACCGCACATTCCAAACGCTTTTTCTCAAGCTCACACCCTATATGATAAGGTTTCAAAATTGTACCGTTGGCTGACTGGGCATTGGCATGGCAGCCGCCGCCGCAATGGAATTTGGCCCAGCAGTTACGGCACGTCTCCTTGTTGTAAATATGCGCTTCGCGGAACCGGTTCACCAGGGCACTGTCACTGACCCCTTCCCAAACACTGCCAAGCTTAAACCCATTCATGCCCACAAACTGGTGACAGGGGTACAGGTCGCCTTCAGGAGTAACAGCCATATACTCATGCCCGGCGCCGCATCCGGCCAGCCTTTTCGGGAGGCAGGGACCGTTATTTAAGTCAAGATTAAAATGAAAAAATTCGAAAGGCCGGCCTTCATGTGTACGGCGAACATATTCCCTGACAAGACTCTCATATTCTCGAAAAATTTCCGGCAGGTCTTCATCCTTCAGAGCCCATTCCTCCGATGGGGGGCCAACCACTGGTTCCACCGAAATGTACCTGTACCCAAGGTCAGCGAGGTGGAGGACATCCCGGGAAAAATCGAGGTTATGACGGGTGAAGGTTCCCCTGACAAAATAATTTTCGTTATTCCTGCTTTCAATAAAAGCGGAAATTTTAGGTTTGACCAGGTTATAACTGCCCTGTCCCGTCCCCGCCCTTACTCTCATGGCATCATTAACAGCCGGCCGCCCGTCCAGGCTCAGGACCACACTTATATTTTCACGGTTGAGAAAACCGGTTATTTCATCATTCAACAAAAGGGCATTGGTGGTCAAAGTAAATTTGATCTCTTTATTACGCCTCTCTGCCCGAGCCCTGCCGTAGGATACAAGGCTGCGGACGGTTTCAAAATTCATCAGGGGCTCGCCGCCGAAGAAATCGATTTCACAGCGCCGGCGTCCCCCGCAGTTTTCCAGAAGAAAATCAATCGCCCGCTGCCCGGTCTCCAATGGCATCAAAGACCGGGCGCCGCCGAAACGGCCGCTCCCGGCAAAACAATACCGGCATCTGAGGTTGCAGTCGTGGGAGACATTGAGGCAGAGGGCTTTGACTATAAACCCCGACTCTTTGCCGGTAATCTCCCCTTCATACCTGTCATCGGAGAAAAGCAGCCCATCCGCCCGGAGGCCTGATATTTCATCCAATACCTCTTCAATTTCGGCTCGCGGATATCGCTGTGAGTATTTATTCAGAATGTCTTCCCTCGAAAGAACGCAAAAATCATCCACAACTTCCCAGGCCAGGGAGTCCATGACATGGACAGCCCCGCTGTTGACATCCAAAACAATCTTGATCCCGTCAATTTCAAACTTATGTATCAATTTAACTTCCCCCACGAAAAAATAACCCAACCCGTGTTCGGATTAGGTTCCGTTTGCATAGACGGTTGGTTTTACTTCGCGCAAACCTGGTTGCCTACGGTGCAGGATGTCTTGCAGGCTGACTGGCAGGATGCCTGGCACTCGCCGCAACCGCCTTCTTTTACGGTTTGCTGGAGATTTGCCTTGTTAATTGTTTTAATGTGCTTGGTCATTTGAGGGCCCCCTATGTAAATGATATAGTTTGAATAAATTAATGGAGCGGATGACGGGGCTCGAACCCGCAACCCTCGGCTTGGGAAGCCGATACTCTGCCAATTGAGCTACATCCGCATTTGTCTCTGTTAGTGATGCATATTATATTATAAATCCTTGTGTGCGATTAGTCAAATGGTGAATTCAAGAAATTTACACAGTCACTAGTAGTAATAATCCGGTTTAAGTAACCTTGAATAACTTCCGGCCCAAACTTCTCCAGAAACGCGCAAGGGATTCCTGCCTTTTGAGGCAGGAATCCCTTGATTTTATTATTTATACCAAATTTCTATTCTGTAGCCAATCTGGATTCCGGTTCCGTCCCTATTTGCAGAATTAAAGCACTTCACGGTAACGGACCGGCTACCTTTTGTAAACTCAGCCGTAAATGACTGCGCTCCGGCTGCAGGCGCCCCTGATTTTAGCGTCCAGCCATTCTGGGCGATAAGATTACTGTTATAGAAAGCCCAGATCTGCTCAGCCGTAATATCTGTCCGCCTGTTGGACTGCACTACCTGTCCGGAATCGTAACCGACAGGGGTAGCCGGTTCACCCGCAAAAATGGTTGCCTCTATCGGCAAAGACCACTGGAAGCCGGCATAAAGCGGGATATCAGCAGGAACATTATCCGCAAAGTTGACATTGTGCCCTTGCTTGTGGCATCCTGCACAGTTTAGGTTGCTGGCGTTAATGGTCCGTTTTACCTCTTTGCCGGTGTTTGCATGACAGGTCTCGCAAGTATAGCCCTTGCCTGCAGTAGTGGTATTATTGAGGTGCTCCTGAGTCAGCACCGCCTTATGACAGGTTTGACAGTTGCTGTCCAGACCGCTTGTATGCATAGCCTCATGGTCGGTTCTGGTGATATGGCAAGCCGTACAATCCTTATTCTTGGCAGCTATAGCCTGTTGTACCGCCGGGTTTGTGGACTCGTGGCAGGTCGCACATGTAATTTGCACGCCGGCCTTGGTTACCCGGTTATGTTCCCGGGTAAGGTAACCGGAATGGCAATTCATACAATCGGGTTTGGATACATAGTGAATGTCCACAATGTTGTGGGAGAGCAAATACCATGAAGAAAGCTGTTTGGAGGGCTTATTTAAAATAACCTTGCGTTGAACATAACTAAATGCATCCACTCCGTGACAATAGGAGCAATTGGTGTCAGCTCCAATACTCGGGTCGGGAGAAGCCTGTCCAAAGTGAATATCCCATGGGTTCCCATCGTGGCAATAATAACAAAACTCATTGGGGACTAAACCCATCTTATGACAGTGTCCGCAAGTACCGCCTGACCCGGTGAGACCGGCATCCGGTGCAACACTATGCTTGTATTTGTTGTACTGGGTCAGGGTATGGCAGCTTCTACAATCCTTGGCGGTAGCCGGCATATCTCCTCTGGTGGCGGTATAAAAACTCCATGATGAACTGACAGTGCCGCCCAGCGAATCACTCACTGAAACAGATATGTTGTGGGTCTGGTCATTTGCCAAGGTGGGCTGATAGGATACGGTTATGGCTCCATTGGAATCTGTAAGTACAGGAACAGCCTGGGTGGAATCAATAATAAGTTTAATACTTGTCTTGTCGATGGCAGGTCCGTTGGGATCTATAATAACCGCCTTTATTGTAGGAGTTCTCGTAGTAATTGTGCCGCTTGGCTCAAGTCCTGAAATTATTGGCTTCTGAGCCACCGTAAAGTTGAATGTTTTTGTGGTTACGTTGCCCAAAGTATCTTTGGCAGTAACGGAGAGCTGGTGAGCACCGTCAGGGAGTGAAGGTGCAGTAGCAGTCAAAGTGCCGTCGCTGTAACTGTCTACCACCCACTCCTCATAACCATTGTCCGAATACGGAGGACTGTACATATGGCCTTTGTAGCTGAAATTACCGGTAATTTGCTGCCCGTCAATTTTAATTACGTTACCTGTGTCACTCAGTTTTACGTTTGATTTCAGGGTTACGTTAATAGTTGGGGTGTGTGTGTCAAAAGTCTTGCCGGCATCGGGGAAGGTTATCTCCGGACCGGTTGCCTGCACGGTGAAGGACCAGCTAAACGCTGAATAATTGCCTGTCGTGTCTGCCACGGTGACATTCACGGTATGAGTACCGTTGGCAATGCCTGCGGCAGGTTGATAATATACAAGTCCGGTTACTGAATCAAAGCCGGCAGGAACTTGAATATTGTCAAGTCTAACCACAATCGAAGCCGGGTTAACGGCATCATTATCCGTTACTTTTACGGAAAAACCTTTGTTGTCAGTTGTAGTCGCTCCATTGGCAGGAGCGGCAGCCGAAAATGCCGGCTTGGACATTACGGTAAAGTTCCACTGGTTGGTCATTGAATTGCCGAGGATGTCTTTGGAAGTTACTGCCAAAGTATGAGTTCCGTCTTTCAAGCCGGACGGTTGACCGGCAACCGAGCCTTCGTAGTAACTGTCGATAACCCATTCACCCTCACCGTTTGGAGCATAAGGATAAGAATACCAGTGACTTTTATATTGAAAAGTCGAAGGTATCATCTGCCCGTCAACCTTCATAGATGCCCCGTTACTGTCGAGCTTTACAGTTGTTGATTTCAACCAGGCAGATAAGGATGGTGACGGTGTTGTAAAGGTTTTACCGGCATCAGCAAATGTTATGGTTGGACCGGATGTTTGAACAGTGTAGCTCCAACTGGAAGTTGCCTGATTTCCGGCCATGTCCTTAGCGGAAATACTTATAGTATGCGGTCCGTTAACCAGGGGCGGCTGGAAAGTATATGACACGATACCTGTTGCAGCATCAAACGAAGGTGTTACGGAACTGCCGTCAACTGCCAGGACAATGGAGGCCGGATCAACCTTGGTGTCGTCGGTAACTTTAACAGAAACAGTAGTACTATTAGCCGTGGTACTCCCGGCGGCCGGGGACATGTTTGTAAAAGTGGGTTTTATGGCCGCATTAAAGGTCCATGTTTTGACCAGCGTGTTGCCCAAACGGTCTTTCACCTGAACTTCAACTGTATTTGTGCCATCTTTAATCCCGGATGCATACCCGGAAACCCTGGCCAGGTCGTATCCGTCTATGACAAAATAACTTCCGCCTGAGCAGGTATCCTCTACCCAATGACCGCGGGTATATTCAAAGTTGGAAGCAATACCCGCACCGTTCACTTTGATGTAGTAACCAGTGTCGGCCAAATAATCCGGGTCGGACACATCCAATGTGATGTTGACTCCGGCCGCAGTTACAACCGCTCCCTCCGCAGGAGAAAATGCGGTTACTGCAGGGGTTGAAGATTCAAGCGCTTTACTGATTGAAACTATAGAAATTGTCAGAATAATTGTTAATACAAGTATTAATGGTATAAACCTCCGCTTTAAAACCTTGACTATTGGCAATCACTCCTTCAATTATGATCATGTAGAAAAAATAATTATAGTTGAATTACCCCCCTCTCGCAAATTACCCTATCTGGCACTCCCGAAAACTTCATCAAAGGGACAAAAAACACCCATTGTCTTAGGGAGTAATCTTAAAATCGGGGCTCGATTACTGTTAAAAAACAAGGGCTTGAATATTGATAAGACCTATTACTTTTCACATGTACATTATTCCACATAAAATCAGTAATTCCTTCTAATAAGATATAAAAAATACGCTTCGCTTGGTTTTTCTATTTAGACCTACCAAAGCTTTTCCCCGCAAGGGGGGAGGCCGTGGTTCTAAGACGCTGAAGCGCTAAGAACCACACACTCAGCAGTCGGCAGAAACTAAAGGGGAGCTGACTTTTTTATCAATATAAAAAAGTCAACTCCCCTGTTCATTTTATAATGGTGACCCCTACGGGATTCGAACCCGTGTTACCGCCGTGAAAGGGCGGTGTCTTA
>DYZU01000212.1 GCA_022735835.1 Thermincola sp.
CCTGCCCGTCCATTATTTTGACCGAACTGAGAAGATAGCATATTTATGGGACAGCCCCGTCCTTTTTATTTCGATGAAATTTCTCGGGCGGTTTTAACGCTGTTTTTTCCTAAACTCTTAGCCACATATAAAGCTTTGTCCGCGAGTTCCAGCAGTGATTCCGCGGAATCACTGTCTTCAGGGTAGCAGGCGACTCCGGCGCTGAACGTGAATTCAATGTCAATCCTCTCCCCGTTTTTCTCGTAAAGAAATCCTTTTGTTTCCAACTGCTTTCTTAAGCGCTCAATCAGAATGTAAGCTCTGTCTGAAGCGGTGTCCGGAAGCAGCAGGATAAACTCGTCACCGCCTAATCTGGCTGTTAAGTCGTTTTTTCTTAAATGATTTTGGATAAAACGGGAAAATTCAACCAGTACATAGTCGCCTGCAAAATGACCGTATTTGTCATTTATGTCTTTAAAGTAGTCAATGTCTATAATTACCACTGACAGCGGCTGGCCAGACCTCCTGACCCGGTTGATTTCTACTCCCAGGCGTTCGTTAAAGTACCTCCTGTTAAAAACGTTGGTAAGTTCGTCTCTCATGGTAAGATTATAAAAATGCTCAGCCTTTTGGAGAATTACTTCTATTCTGGCCAACAACTCTTCCAGTGAAAAGGGTTTGGTGATGTAGTCATCTCCGCCAATTTTCAGCCCGGCTATTTTATCTTCTATCCTGGTCATTACGGTTAAAAAAATTACTGGTACAAACTTAAGCCGGGGTTGGGACCGGATCCACTTGCAGAATTCATATCCGTCCGTTCCGGGTATAATTACATCCAGGATAATTAAATCCGGGGTTATTTTATCCAGAAACTCCAACGCTTCGACAGAGTTTTGGCAGGGAATAACCGAGTAACCATGCTCGGAAAGATAATCTTTAATATGGTTACGGGTAAGGTTATTGTCTTCAATAACCATTATGCGTCTTGTTTTTTTGCCCAGACTGAAATCAGGCATCCGGGCTCCCCCCCCCATGCTTTTCTAGCATGCTTTCCAACTATGAAAATATTTTTCCTATACGAATAAATTCGCCGCTAAAGTTCCTTTTCCTGCCAAGCCTCAAAAAACCGACAGGTCCCGGAATATTAAGCCGGGAAGGAGATTCGTCTCCGCAGGACGAAATAAAAATTATAAAAAGACAAGAAAAAGTGAAAAGGAGTACTGCCATGAAAAAACAGCTCAGAAAAGAAATTATCGCCGCCCGGATGAGCCAACCCGATGATGTGGTTGCGGAGAAAAGCGCCCGCATTGCCGAAAAAGTAAAAAGCCTGCCGGAATTTCAGGAGGCCGGTTTGGTCATGTTTTACCTCGATTTCAGGAAAGAAGTTGCCACGGGGGAGCTTATAAAGTATTGTCTGGAAAAGGGTAAACGGGTTGTTATTCCCATTACCGATACCAAGAATACCAAGCTCATCCCCTCTGAGCTTAAGGATTTCCCCGGCGACCTTACCAGCGGAACATGGGGCATCCTGGAGCCAAAGCCTGACCGGGTAAGGCCAGTTGAGCCGACCGAAATTGATTTTGTGATTGTTCCCGGAGTATCTTTTGATGTGAAAGGAAACAGACTGGGATACGGGGGCGGTTTCTATGACCGCTTCCTCAGGCAGACCAGGCCGGATACAACATTTGCCGCTTTGGCTTTTGAACTGCAGATCAGGGACAATGTTTACCCCGAAGAGCATGATTACCCGGTACATTATGTGATAACGGAAGAGCGGCTAATAAAGTGCAGGAGAGCCACGGGTTAGGATAGAATGGCCGGAAATCAAAAGGGGCTGTCCTGAAAGTAAAATTTAATGCTTTTGATAAACAGCGAGGAAGGGCCGGGTATATTCCTTTTGTTTAAGCACACTTAATAGATGCCAACCTGGATATATTATGAGCCATACATAGAAGACCCCACCAGCCTCACTCCCATAAGTAACTGGAGCAATTGCTCTAATTTTTGACCATAAATACGTTAGAATACTATAACGATAATTTTTATTATTTTGCGATAGTGCAGGTGTTATTTTCCGCCTTTATGCTTATATGCGGGATTATGTTCATCAGACTTTATGCCTGGGTCAGAAGTGCCCTGGAAATAATGGCGTCTCTTGGATTGGGTTACGTGCTGAGCGTGGCGGTGTTCTATATTTTTTCATGGATGAGCCTGATAAAAAAACCGGAAATCGCTGGGGAGAACACCGGTTTTGTGACGGTTATGGTTTTGGGCGCTGTGGCAGGTATGGCGGTATGGGCAATACTGTTGGCGGTAATAATAAAACA
>DYZU01000213.1 GCA_022735835.1 Thermincola sp.
CCTGGTAGCCATCATGGACTGGTACTCGCGCTATGTAGTAAGCTGGGAACTGGACCAAAGCCTTGAAGTCACCTTCGTTCTGTCTGCGGTTCAGAAGGCGTTCGGCCAGGCCAAACCGCTCATTTTCAACAGTGACCAGGGCAGCCAGTTCACCAGCAAAGGCCGGGCTACAGACAACATCTTTACCGAGCGGCTTTTCGTGACCGAAAATGACGACTTTCTAGTGGCCAAAAGTGCGGAAATCTAAGTGGCTATTGACAGGCAGTAACATCATGCTAAGCGGGAAAACAAGTTGGCTGCACTGCCACCGGTTGTGGGAAACAACACCTGTTAATGCAAAGAGATGGTTTCCTGCTTGGTCTTGCCTGCCCATGTTATATCTACAACTGCGCTAACAGCCTGAATATCTTTTGGTGAAAGCTCTAGGCGACGTTGAAAGATTAGCGGCAGATCAAGCTTGGTGTTGTTGACGTCGAGCGTTACCGAACCACTTACATTGTCCATTACCATTGTTGCAGAGAGTGGTCCTTCGGGAATCCCTTCTTGCGGATTCAGCGTAATAAATACTGTTATGTTGTCACCATAGTCCACGAATTTCGCCTCGGCTTTCCAGAATTGCGATTCCCCTTTTATGACCTTAACCGTTGGGGGTTCCTTTGCACAGCCACAAGAAAACAAGAAAGCCATAAGGTAAACCACTATTACAGCAGTAGTCAAGGTAAGTCTCATACGCACACATCCATCCTGTTTAATCCCTGGCAAGGGCTCTTGGCCCTTGCCAGGGTTAGATATCCTACCAAGCTACCCCACGCTTATTGCTTAGTTCCCAGTGCCAAGTAGAACTGCCGCGTTTGAGGTCGATGTTCGAACGGACTTCATAATGGCCGGGGGCAGTCCATAGTTCGATATACGGCCAGCTTACGCTCCTGGAGTAGGTGGTCCCAAGGCTAGGTACGCCGATTTCTCTGACACTGGATATGTTACAAAAAGTTCCATCTTGTTTTTTGCCGGTTTGTAATAGCGTCATCTTGGCGTTAGATCCAGAAACTTGGGAATCTGAGCGATAATATGCCACGCTACCCTGGGTGAGCTTACCCCAGTCACCCCTGTGGTCTCTGTATTCATCATAATACAATTTGTTGACACAACGCCACAAGTATGAAGGATCGTACGTGTCGATAGTGATACAGCCCGTTGCCAGAATACCGATGCTGGTAACCGAGAAAGTGGTCAGTTCGCTTCCATCGTCATATTGGACTTCCCGGATTTTCTCGGCGGTAACGAGGACAGGGACATCCA
>DYZU01000214.1 GCA_022735835.1 Thermincola sp.
ACCGCTATATATTTTGTAGGGACGTGTTTATTAGCAGGCATAATGGGCAAATTATTATTGACTTTGCGGGGGTGGTCAGGATGGCGGACAAAAACCGTCCCGAGGACACGGGTTATCTTGCCAGAAAGATTGAGGAACTGGGGACAGCCATGGAAAAGATGAAACTTGCGGAATATGTTGAATTGCTGAACCGCCCGGCCAGGCTTTTTTATCTAAATTTTTTTGCGGGAATAGCCCGCGGGCTGGGTATGGCCGTCGGGTTTACCATCCTTGGGGCCTTTATCATATATACCCTGCAGCGGCTGCAGGTGCTCAATCTCCCGGTAATCGGGGAATTTATCGCCGACATCGTCAAGATAGTCCAGAACAATTTACGGGTTAAATAACTCAAATCATTAAGGAGGCGAAAGTATGACCAAAGATGTCATTGCAGCCATATTGGAAAGGCGCAGTGTCAGGAGGTTTCAACCGGAACCTGTTCCCCACGCCGCCGTCGGAAGGCTGATTGATGCCGCCAGGTGGGCTCCCAGCGCCGGCAATATCCAGCCGTGGCAGTTTTACGTGGTTTATAATGAACGGAAGAAAAAGGAACTTGCTTCGGCGGCCCTGAATCAGAGATTTGTGAGTGAAGCCCCGGTGGTTATAGTAGTATGCGTCCAGCCGGAAATGTCCGCATCCCGCTACCGGGAAAGAGGGCGAAATCTTTATGCCATCCAGGACTCGGCGGCAGCCGTGCAAAATATTCTGCTGGCTGCTCACGGGTACGGGCTGGGTGCCTGCTGGGTCGGCGCTTTTGATGAAGCCCTGGTCATGGAGGCCTTGGATTTACCTCGCGGATTGGTCCCCGTGGCTATCCTGCCGGTCGGGTATCCCGCGGAAGAAAACAGGCCGCCGGCCCGCCGCCCGGTAGAAGAAATCGTACACGTTATTGAATAACAGTGACCAGTTGCCAGTGAACCCCGCTCGGCTGGCGTCCCGGGGGGTTTTAAAACGATTATTTCCATTAGGAGGCAGAGTATGGACAAGGAATTACAGGAGAGATTTAAGCAGAGACTGTTGCAGGAAAAAGAGGAGTTGCAGCGGAGGATTACTTACATGGAGGGAGGAGCCATGGAAGCGCCTGTCCGGGATTCCATAAGCGAACTCTCCGTGTATGACAATCACCCGGCTGATATTGGCACGGAAACATTTGAACGGAGCAAAGACCTGGCTTTAAGAGACCAGGCCGAAATACAGCTGAGGAAAATCGAAGATGCCTTATCCAGCATCGAAAAAGGGACGTACGGCATTTGTGATACATGCGGTGCGGAAATACCCCTTGAACGGTTGGAGGCTATGCCTTCCACAACCATGTGCGCGAGGTGTAAAGAAGCAGAAGAGCGACTGCCGGACCGCCATCCCAGGCCTGTGGAGGAGGACGTTATTTCTCCTCCTTTCGGCGGGTTTATGCATGATGACTCACAATTTGAATTAGGGGATGCCGAGGATGAAATAATGTTTGACGGTGAGGACGCGTGGCAGTCCGTGGCCAGGTGGGGCACGTCCGAGACACCCCAGGATATAAGCGTCCATGGTATTACTGATTATGACCACATGTATGCGGATGCCGATGAAAATGTCGGGACTGTGGAGAGGGTAGAGCAAATCCCGTATGAAAAGAATGTGGACGGGATGATTTATCAGGACTTTGACGGCGAGGATGATGAAACCATCCACAGCCGGGAGAAAAAGGGAATTCAGGAGAACAGCCATGATTAGTGAGTAGTGGGTAGTGTGTAGTGGTGAGTACAACAGTAGTGGTGAGTACAATCTTGAATCCCCCCTTTCAGTATGATAAAATTAAGCAGCGAAAGATTGCAGCGGAGGTATCAACTTTGAAATTTGTCCTTCTGGCTTTGGGCCTTCTCATTCTTGACCAGTGGTCAAAGTGGCTGGTGATGAGCAGGATGGCTCAGGGTGAATCTATCCCGGTAATTGAACCGGTTTTCTACCTCACATATGTCAGGAATCCGGGCGCGGCTTTCGGCATGCTGCCGTATAAGACGGCTTTTTTCATTACAATTACAGTTATAGTTGTGGTAGGAGTAATATTATTTACAAAACGTATCCCGGAAGGAAAGAGTTTGCTCAAAACCGGGCTGGCCCTGCAAGTGGGGGGAGCTGTCGGTAACCTTATAGACAGAATCAGGTTTGGGCATGTCATCGATTTTTTTGATTTTAGAGTGTGGCCTGTTTTTAATATTGCGGACATGGCTATAGTGATCGGAGTAGGTATATTGTTCCTGGAGCTGGTCAGGAATGACCGTGCCGGCGAAAGGCGGAGCGGTTCCGCCGGCCAGGAAAAGCCGTCGGAGGATTAGGCGGGAGAGAATATGGATAAGAAAAAGGAATATACCGTTACCGAGGAACAGGCAGGTACCCGCCTGGATGTTTTAATCAGCAGCCTGATTTCGGATTTAACCCGCACCAGGGTGCAGAAGCTTGTTGCCGCAGGAGAAATTACCGTAAACGGTAAACCCTCAAAGTCAAACTATAAAGTGCGGGCAGAAGACCGGATTTCTGTTAAAATTCCCGAACCCGAAATTCTGGAAGTCGAGGCTGAGGACATCCCGCTGGACATCGTTTACGAAGACAAAGACCTCATAGTGGTCAACAAGCCGCAGGGGATGGTAGTCCACCCGGCGGCAGGAAACTATTCGGGTACCCTGGTCAACGCGCTGCTTGAACACTGTAAAGATTTGTCCGGCATTAACGGTGTCATCAGGCCCGGGATTGTTCACCGGATAGACAAAGATACGTCAGGGCTGTTGGTAGCGGCAAAAAACGACAGGAGCCACCTGAATCTGGCCGAACAGATCAAGCGCCATCAAGCGGCGCGTAAATACATTGCCCTTGTTCACGGTAATATCACCGAGCCGGGAGGAGTTATCGACGCGCCGATTGGACGGGATCCCCGGAACCGCAAAAAAATGGCCGTGGTCACCCGCAACTCCAAGCCGGCCGTTACCAGGTACCGCGTGCTGGAGCGGTTCGGGGAATATACGCTGGTTGAATGTTCCCTGGAAACCGGCCGCACCCACCAGATAAGAGTACACATGGCCTATCTGGGCCATCCGGTGGCCGGAGATCCGGTTTACGGGCCGAAGAAAAACCCATTGGGCCTTAAAGGTCAAGCGCTGCACGCTTTTTCGCTGGCGTTCAGGCATCCGTCCAGCAAAGAACCTATGAAATTTCAGGTGGACTTACCGCCCTATTTTAAAGAACTCATTGGTAAGTTAAAGAAAAAATTACAAGACTAACGGCCGGGTTCTTTTTGTCAACCAACAATCCCGGGAAAAAAATCACCCTATAGCTTATAGTTTACATATTATAATCTAAAGGGTGAATCCGAATGAGAGAAAAATACAAAAAGTTTCGTTTATGGAAGCACACAAGTTTGAGTGAATGGAATGACTGGAAATGGCAGTTGGCTAACCGCGTCACCACTGTTGAGAAATTACAATCGATTGTAACTTTAACTGAAGAGGAAAAAACCGAAATTCAAAACTGCCTGAAGTCCTTGCGCATGGCCATTACTCCTTACTATGCCACTTTAATGGACCCGCGGAGTCCGGCCTGCCCTATCAGGAAACAGGCTATACCAACGGCAATGGACTGACCAAGAATTCTTATGATATGGAAGACCCACTGCATGAAGAAAAGGACTCTCCGGTTCCGGGAATTACTCACAGATACCCTGACCGGGTCCTGTTTCTTATTACCAACCGGTGTGCCGTGTACTGCAGACATTGCACCAGGAGACGTTTGACCGGGAAAACGGACAAAACTCTTCCCAGGAAACAACTGGATAAGGCAATTAACTACATAAAAAGTAACACAAACATCCGTGATGTTTTGGTTTCCGGAGGAGACAGCTTATGTGTTCCTGACGAAACCGTGGAATATGTTCTGGGGAGTTTACGGCTTATCAAACATGTCGAGATAATCAGGATGGGAACCAGAGCCCCTGTGGTTCTGCCCCAGCGGATCACCGAAACCCTTTGTCAAATAATCAAGCGGTACCACCCGATTTGGATTAATACCCAGTTTAATCATCCGAAGGAAATAACAGACGAAGCCGAAAATGCCTGTCATTTGCTAAGTGATGCGGGAGTTCCCTTGGGGAACCAGACAGTTCCTTACGGGGTATCAATGACTGTCCATACCTTTTGAGGAGTTTGTTTCAAAAACTTCTTAAGATTAGAGTGAGGCCATACTACCTGTACCATGTGACATGGTTCAAGGCATTGAGCATTTCCGGACCCCTGTTGCCAAAGGCATCGAAATTATGGAACTTCTGCGGGGACATACCTCAGGACTGGCGGTACCTACTTATGTGATTGATGCGCCCGGTGGGGGAGGTAAGGTGCCGGTTCTTCCGCAGTACATTCTATCACAGTCGACCGATAAGATTATCCTTCGTAATTATGAAGGAGTTATCTGTTATTACCGGGAGCCTGATGATAGAACCACTGCTTGTAAGCAGTGTGGGGAATGCAGAGATAAGGTAATAAGTTTAAACGGGCTGGCCGGACTGTTCAACGAGCAAAGGATCAGTCTTGTTCCAAAAGGCAATATGAGAGAAAAACGACGGAAAGGTTACGGTGAGACCGAGAAAGAGACCAGTGAATCAAAGGTAAAAATAGTCAAGGATAGCTTGACAAATTTCCATTTAAATGGTAAAATATTAAAACAAAACTTAAAGGTGAAGTAAGTTCAGGCAGTAGGTTTGGTTCGAGCGGCAATACGCTGAAGCGATCCGGCGGAGGTGGATTGTTGTAAGGGCCATATTTGATAAATTACAACTATCAAAACCAGCAGTGGTTATCTGCCGAAACCTGATATGGAAAAACCTGATTAAGAGAACTGGGGCTTTCTTCTAGTTCTGCCTGTGCATTGTCCAGGAAGGGCTGGGGATAAATCAGTTTTTTGGTTTAGGGCGAGTCTTAATGACGAAACCCGGGCACTCTAACTCTCTTTCGACAAAATCGAGAGAGTTTGAGTGCCCGGGTTTTTTATATCAAATGAAGGAGGTATCCGATGTTTGGAAGTTACCAGAGATTTGATTTATGGAAGGATGTTAAGTTGGAAGAATGGAATGACTGGAAGTGGCAGTTGGCTAACCGCGTAACTACTGTTGAAAAACTGCAATCGATTGTCACTTTGACAGAGGAAGAGAAGAAGGGAGTCCGGGACTGCCTGAAATCATTGCGTATGGCCATAACTCCGTATTATGCAAGTTTAATGGACCCGGATGACCCGGCCTGTCCTGTCAGAAAACAGGCCATACCGACGGCGATGGAGTTAATACATACCTCATATGACTTGGAAGATCCCCTTTACGAAGAAATTGATTCTCCTGTCCCGGGAATTACCCATAGATACCCCGACCGTGTCCTGTTTCTTGTTACCGATCAGTGTTCCATGTACTGCAGGCATTGTACCAGGAGACGCCTGGCCGGAAAGACGGACAGGGTTCTGCCCAGGAAAGACATAGACAGAGCTCTTAACTATATCAGGAGCAATCCAAACATCCGTGACGTGTTGGTTTCCGGCGGAGACAGTTTATGTATTTCCGACGAGACGGTAGAATATATTCTCGGGAGTTTGCGGTCCATTAAACATGTGGAAATAATCAGGATGGGGACCCGAACACCCGTGGTTCTGCCCCAGCGGATAACCGCAGACCTGTGCAGGGTTATAAAACGTTACCACCCTGTTTGGATAAACACACATTTTAATCATCCCAGGGAGATAACAGACGAGGCCAGCAAAGCCTGTAACATGCTCAGTGACGCGGGAGTGCCTCTGGGGAATCAAACGGTGCTCCTGCGGGGCGTGAATGATTGCCCCAATATTATGAAAAGATTATTTCAAAAACTCCTCAAAATAAGAGTGAGGCCTTATTATTTGTATCAATGTGACCTGGCCGAAGGGATTGAGCATTTCAGGACTCCTGTTGCCCGGGGGATCGAAATCATGGAACTGTTACGGGGCCATACCACCGGGCTGGCCGTGCCCACTTACGTTATTGACGCACCGGGCGGAGGCGGTAAGATACCGGTGGGACCACAGTATGTGGTGTCACAGTCAACCAACAGAATTATTCTTCGTAATTATGAAGGCGTTATCTGCTCTTACCGTGAACCTGACGATAAAACTGTTTCCTGCAGGCAGTGCGGGGAATGCCGGGACAAAAAAGCAAATTCAGCGGCCGGCTTAGCAAAACTTTTCAATGAACTGACCGTCAGCCTGGTTCCCAAAGAAAACCTGAGAGAAAAAAGGCGGGAAAGTTTTGGTGAGACCGGGGTATGATTGAGGAAATTAAAAAAACTGATGAACAATACAATTTGATTTACTGCCGACACCCGGAATTTGTGGCTGAAATTCTGGTTGATCACCGCAATCAACGGATCAGAGTACTCGGCTACCTGGCAAACAGAATGGATGCACTGGTTAATTACCTAAACGAACTGGCCGGGACTCAGCCGGTTGGGAAAATTATTATATATGCCTTTAATACGGATTGGAAGGAATTATTGGCTCTCGGTTTCCACATTGAGGGTGTAATGTCCGGCTACTACAGGGGGGACCCGGCTTACTGCATGAGCAGTTTTATACAACGTGACAGGGCCCGTAGCGACCGGGTTTTTGACGAGGACCTCATTCTCAGGCAGATTGTCAAACACGGTGTCAAAATACACGGTAAGAGAAACACAAAATATACGATTCGCCGGGCAGAAAGACGAGATATCAATGACATTAAAGATATTTTCTTAAAGACCTTTGCAACCTATCCCAGCCCTATAGAGAACCGGGCTTACCTGGAGGGGCTCATATCCCGGGACGAATATGTTATTTTGGTTGCCGAACACGGAGGAGAAATTGCCGGTATCGTTTCGGCGGACATTGATTCCGAACATCTATGCGCTGAAATTACTGACTGTGTGGTCTGCCCGGAGCACCGGGGGAACGGTGTGATTGGAAATCTTGTTGACTGCCTGGAAGCTGAACTAAAAAACAAGGGCTTAAGATACCTGTACAGTCTTGCCAGGGCAGGTGTTCTCCAGATTAACGCCGTTTTTCACAACAGAGGGTATTTATACAAGGGAAGGCTTTTGAACAACTGTAATATCTGCGGGAGATTTGAAAACATGAACATCTGGGAAAAGAAATTGGAAAACTTTAGATAAAGGGTTGAAATTTTCCTGTTAATCAAGTTATAATATTATTGACCGCTGGCCACCGGCTACTGATTGTTATGACAGCCGGTTGCCAGAAAGGACAATAAGTCCGGGGCAGCTCCGGACTTTTTTGTCGAGCTGCCGAGCAGTGAATTGGGAGGTTACGCCAATGTCGAGCATCATTGAAACGATTAAGGCGGGAGGCATGCTCAATGAAACAGTAGAAATCCTTTACAAGGACGGCAGCGGGCGGATGATTACAACTGAAACCGAACCTTATGAAATCCGTCCGGGAATTTATCTGTGCTGGTGTTACCTGCGAAACCGGCTGGTCGAAATTCCGCTGAATAACATTATAGATGCCGTACTGACAGGTAATTCTTACGCTCCAAGGTTTGAGACAAAGTTCGATTAACCGGTTGACTTTCTTTTCTCTGTTTGATAAACTAAATAAAAATATCTCCTTTAAATTAGTCCGAGAGGCTAGTAAGGAATCATATAGTTTTGCATTCTGAGGGAAACTATGCCTGCTTGCGTCTCTGTGAGCAGGTTTCTTTATGCCTGAACGGTGGTGAAAAAATGGCGCTCCAGGAAAAAGCGATAATTTTGGATGACAATGGAATTCGCAGGGCCCTGACCCGGATCGCCCATGAAATAATTGAGAAAAACAAGGGTGTGGACAATGTTGTCCTTATTGGCATCCGTCGCCGGGGCGTGCCGCTGGCGGAACGCCTGGCGGGGAAAATCCGGGAAATAGAAGGCCGGGAAGTCCCCATTGGCGTCCTGGATATCACTTTATACAGGGATGACCTTACCACTATCACTCACCAGCCGGTGATCCACAAGACAGAAATTCCCTTTGCGGTTGATAATAAAATTATTGTTCTGGTGGATGACGTGCTGTTTACAGGACGGACTGTAAGGGCAGCCCTGGATGCTATTATCGACTTAGGCCGTCCCAGGGCAATCCAGTTGGCCGTGCTTGTTGACAGGGGCCACCGGGAACTGCCTATCAGGGCGGATTATGTGGGGAAAAACGTCCCCACCTCCAGGAAAGAGATTGTTTCGGTATATCTTGCCGAACTGGATAAACAGGATAAAGCCGTTATAGAAGTGGATACCGCGTAACCCTTTAAAATGGTCCCGTGAGGCCAATAAGGGCAGGTAGACGTTTTTGGCCTTACCTCCTTATTGGCGCCGGCCGGTAAGGAGTTTTTTATTGGTGACCAGCCACTACTAAAGGAGGTATACACAGTGGGCCTGAACAGGAAAGACTTGTTGGGAATGCAGGACCTGACAGCAGAAGAGATCCAGCTGATCCTGGAAACAGCGGAACCGATGAAGGACATTATCCGGAGGCAGATAAAAAAAGTGCCGACCTTAAGAGGAAAGGTTGTAATTAACCTCTTTTATGAACCCAGCACCAGGACCAGGACCTCTTTTGAACTGGCCGGGAAATACATGAGCGCTGACACCATCAATATCAGCACATCCACCAGCAGTGTGGTCAAGGGTGAAACTTTGCAGGATACCGCCAAAACCCTGGAAGTGATGGGGGCTGATGTGGTGGTAATCAGGCATTCGGCGGCAGGGGCGCCCCATATACTGAGCAAGCACCTGTCCGCATCCGTGATCAACGCCGGGGACGGTTTCCACGAACACCCGACACAGGCTCTCCTGGACATGTTCACGATAAAGGAGAAGAAAGGCAGGATAGCAGGACTGAAGGTGGCCATTGTCGGGGATATCCTGCACAGCAGGGTAGCCCGGTCAAATATCTGGGGGCTTGCCAGGATGGGTGCGGAAGTCCGCGTAATCGGTCCTGCCACGCTGGTGCCGCCTGAGATCGAGAAACTTGGAGTCACGATATATACCTCTGTCGAGGAAGGAGTGCGGGATGCGGATGTTATAATGGTCCTGCGCATTCAGCTGGAGAGACAGCAAAAAGGATTGTTTCCCACCATCAGGGAATATGCCAGGCTTTACGGCATAACCGCCGAAAGGGTCAGCCTGGCCCGGCCCGATGTAATGATTATGCATCCTGGCCCTATGAACCGGGGAGTTGAAATAGCGCCTGAAGTGGCTGACAGTATGCAGTCAGTCATCAATGAACAGGTAACCAACGGAGTGGCTGTCAGAATGGCTCTGCTGTACCTGCTGGCGGGAGGAGGTAACCCTCATGAAACTGTTGGTTAAGGGAGGCAAAATAATAGACCCGGCCAATAATTTTTTCCAGGTGGCCGATATCCTGGTGAGAGACGGTAAGATTGCGGCCGTCGCCCGAAACATCGAGGCTGACAATGCTGAAATAATTGAGGCCAAAGGCAAGCTGGTGATGCCGGGTTTGATTGATATGCATGTCCATCTGCGGGAACCCGGCCTGGAAGCCAAGGAAACCATTGCCACGGGAACCAGGGCTGCAGCCATGGGCGGGTTCACCGCTGTGGCCTGCATGCCCAACACGAAACCTGTGGTGGATAACCGGGCCTTGGTGGAATTTATTAAGTCCAGGGCGGCTTCAGAGGGAGCGGTCCATGTTTTCCCCATCGGAGCTATTACCAAGGGCTCGGAGGGAATTGAACTGGCGGAAATAGGGGACATGAAACTGGCCGGAGCAGTGGCCGTTTCCGATGACGGGCGCCCGGTGATGAATGCCCAGGTTATGAGGCTGGCCATGCAGTATGCCCAAATGTTCGACCTGCCGGTGATTTCTCATTGCGAGGACACTAGCCTGGTGGCCGAAGGAGTTATGCACGAAGGTTATCATTCCACGGTTTTCGGGCTCAAAGGGATTACTTCTGCGGCGGAAGAGGTTATGGTGGCAAGAGATATTATACTGGCTGAACTGACGGGAGCCAGGGTGCACATTGCCCATGTCAGTACGGCCGGTTCCGTGGAACTTATCAGGATGGCGAAAAGGAAGGGAATTAAGGTGTCGGCGGAAGCAACCCCCCACCACTTCACTCTTACCGACGAAGCTGTCGGGAATTATGATACCAGTACCAAGGTGAACCCTCCCCTGCGGGGGGCCGGTGATGTCAGAGCCGTGAAAGATGGCTTACGGGACGGGACAATTGACGTGATTGCCACCGACCATGCGCCGCATACGGTGGAAGAGAAAGATGTAGAGTATCAGTATGCCCCCTTTGGCATGGTTGGCCTGGAGACAGCTGTGGGGCTGGCCTTCCGGGAACTGGTCAGGCCGGGAATCCTCAGTGTTGAAGAGTTAGTAATGAAAATAAGCTGTAACCCCGCCCGTATCCTGGGCCTTAATAAGGGTCACCTGGGGCGGGGAGCCGATGCCGATATCACCATAGTGGACCCGGATTTAAAAGAGACCGTGGATGTCAACAAGTTTGCCTCCAAGGGGAAAAATTCCCCCTTCCACGGATGGGAACTTATCGGGCTGCCTGTGGTGACAGTAGTTGGCGGCAGGATTGTGATGAGAGACCGGAAACTGGTTTTGTAGCAAACAGGTTGTGTATTGACAGTAAAAATTCTGGAGGGATTTTATGAAAGCGGTATTGGTTCTGGAGGACGGGACGGTTTTTGAGGGAAAGGGATTCGGCGCCGAAGGCGAAAATTTCGGGGAAGTGGTATTTAACACCGGTATGACCGGATACCAGGAAATTCTCACAGACCCCTCGTACTTTGGACAGATTGTCACAATGACATATCCCCTGATAGGGAATTACGGTATTAACCCGGACGACTTTGAGTCAAGAATGCCTTTTGTCCGCGGGTTTGTAGTCAGGGAATTTTGTGAGCATCCCAGCAACTGGAGGTCAGAAAAGACAGTTGACCGGTACCTCAAAGAAAACCGGATTCCCGGTATTTACGGGATAGACACCAGGGCGCTCACCAGGAGGCTGCGCAATCACGGGACCATGGGTGGAGTGATTGCTACAGGAGAGGATATAGATGTGGAAGATTTGCAGAAAAGGCTGGCCGGGCACCCTGACCTTACGCGCAAGGACCATGTCCTGCAGGTGACTGTCCGGGAGAGTTATACAATGCCTAATGACGGGTACCGGATAGTCTTAATGGATTTCGGAGCCAAGCTGAATATAGCCAGGTCCCTGCACAACCTGGGCTGTGAAGTGATAGTTGTGCCGGCCACGGCAACGGCCGAGGAAGTCCTGGCTGTTGACCCTGACGGGATCATGCTCTCCAACGGCCCCGGTGACCCGGCGGACGCCCATTATGCTGTCAAGACCGTGCGCGAGTTAATCGGCAAAAGGCCCGTTTTCGGTATCTGCCTGGGCCACCAGATTATCGGCCTGGCCCTGGGAGGGCAGACGTACAAACTCAAATTCGGGCACCGCGGCGCCAACCATCCGGTAAAAGACCTGGTTTCGGGCCGGGTGCACATAACCTCCCAAAACCACGGGTATGCGGTCGATGCCGGTTCAATACCGCAAAAAGATGTCGTGGTCTCGCACATCAACCTCAATGACAATACCGTGGAGGGGTTGAGACACCGCTCACTGCCGCTGTTTTCCGTCCAGTATCACCCTGAGGCCGCTCCCGGCCCGTGGGATTCGAATTACCTGTTTGACCAGTTCATGGACCTTATCAAACAGGAGAGGAGGTAAGTATATGCCCATCAGGAAAGGTATTAAAAAAGTAATTGTCATCGGTTCCGGCCCCATCATAATCGGCCAGGCCGCAGAGTTTGATTATGCCGGGACCCAGGCCTGCCGGGCCCTGAAAGAAGAAGGCATAGAAGTTGTCCTGGTGAACAGCAACCCGGCGACTATTATGACAGATGCCAATATTGCCGACAGGGTGTATATTGAACCCCTCACCCCCGAATTTGTGGCCAAAATTATCAGGCAGGAGAAGCCTGACGGATTGCTGCCCACCCTCGGCGGGCAGGTTGGACTCAATATTGCGGTGGCCCTTGCCGAACGGGGGATCTTAAAGGAAGAGGGTGTAGTTCTCCTGGGCACTCCGCTGGAGACAATCAAGAAGGCGGAAGACCGGGAGCTTTTCAAGGTCATGATGCAGGAAATCGGCGAGCCTATTCCTGACAGCGCCATTGTGGAAAGTGTCGATGATGCCGTGGCCTTTGCCGAAAAAGCCGGTTACCCGGTAATCGTCCGTCCCGCGTACACCCTCGGGGGCACCGGAGGCGGCATTGCCAACAACCAGGAGGAACTCAGGGCCACGGCCACCAAGGGCCTGAAGCTCAGTATGATAGGCCAGTGCCTGATTGAACGCAGTGTAGCCGGCTGGAAAGAAATTGAGTACGAGGTGGTCAGGGACGGCAATGACAACTGTATCACCATCTGCAACATGGAAAACATTGACGCGGTGGGGATTCACACCGGGGACAGCATCGTCGTGGCCCCTTCCCAGACATTGTCGGATAAAGAATACCAGTTATTGAGGTCGGCATCGCTGAAAATAATCAGGGCCCTGGGAATTGAAGGAGGGTGTAACGTCCAGTTTGCCTTAAATCCCAACAGTTTTGAGTATGTGGTAATTGAGGTCAACCCCCGGGTATCACGCTCCAGTGCCCTGGCCTCCAAAGCGACCGGGTTCCCCATTGCCAAGGTGGCTTCCAAGATTGCCATCGGCCTGACCCTGGATGAAATCCGTAATGCTGTAACCGGCAAGACCTATGCGGCCTTTGAACCGGCGCTGGATTACGTGGTTGTGAAAATCCCCCGCTGGCCGTTTGACAAGTTTGCTTCGGCCGACCGGATGCTCGGGACGCAGATGAAGGCTACCGGCGAGGTCATGGCTATCGACCGGACCTTTGAGGCCGCCCTGATGAAGGCGGTCCGTTCCCTGGAAATAGGGTTATCCGGTTTGTATTTGCCAGGCATAGACCAGGCGCCTCCGGAGGAACTGGAGAAGAAGCTCACAAGCGCCGATGACGAGCGGATATTTGCCGCCGCGGAGGGCTTGAGGCGGGGGATGTCTGTTGAGGTTCTGAACGAGCTGACTAAAATAGATGTCTGGTTCCTGGAAAAAATAAAAAATATAGTTGATTTTGAGGCCGAGCTGGTCAAAGGGGTGCAGGCCCGGGGAACGGCTTTCCTGACGAGGGAAAAGATGACCAGGGCCAAACTGCTTGGCATCCCCGATGTCTATATGGCCCAGCTTACCGGGCTCCAGGAGGCGGAAATAAGAAAAATCAGGCTGGGTTACGGCTTAAGGCCGGTCTACAAAATGGTCGATACCTGCGCGGCAGAGTTTGAGGCGGTTACCCCATACTATTATTCCGCCTATGAACAGGAAAACGAGGCCCAGCCGACCAAGAAAAGAAAGGCCGTGGTCTTGGGGTCAGGTCCTATCCGCATCGGGCAGGGTATTGAATTTGACTACTGCTCCGTACATTCGGTATGGTCCCTCCGGGAAGAAGGGATTGAGACAATCATCATCAATAACAACCCCGAAACTGTCAGTACGGATTTTGACACCTCGGACCGGCTTTACTTTGAGCCTTTAATTCCCGAGGATGTCCTGAATATCATTGAGCTGGAAAAACCTGACGGGGTTGTGGTGCAGTTCGGCGGCCAGACCGCCATCAACCTGGCAGGCCCCCTGGCCAAAGCCGGGGTAAAGATTCTCGGCACAGATGTCAGGTATATTGACATGGCCGAAGACCGCGACAAGTTCGACCGTCTCCTTTTGGAACTGGGCATCCCCAAGCCGCCGGGCCGGACCGCCACGTCAGTGGAAGGGGCCCGCAAGATCGCCGCGGAGATAGGTTTCCCGGTGCTGGTCCGCCCCTCGTATGTATTGGGCGGCCGGGCCATGGAAATCGTATATAACCAGGAGGAACTTATGGAATATATGACATCTGCCGTCAAAGCCTCATCGGAGCACCCGGTCCTGGTGGATAAATACCTGATAGGCAAGGAAATAGAGGTGGATGCCATATCCGACGGCGAAGATGTTCTGATTCCGGGAATTATGGAGCATATTGAAAGGGCCGGGGTTCACTCGGGTGACAGTACGGCCGTTTATCCGTCCAGAAGCCTCACCGGCAAACAGGTCGCAGAGCTGGTGGATTACACCACCAGGCTGGCCCGGGCCCTCAAAGTCAAGGGCTTGATCAATATTCAATACGTCCTGCACGAAGACCGGTTGTATGTCCTGGAAGTCAACCCGCGTTCATCCCGGACAGTACCGTATCTCAGCAAAATAACGGGAGTGCCCATGGTCAACCTGGCAACCAAGATGATCCTGGGCAAGAAGCTGAAGGAACTGGGATACAAAGGAGGGCTATACCCTGCGCCTGATTATATCGCCGTAAAGGCGCCGGTATTCTCCTTTGCCAAGCTGTCACAGGTGGACACTTCCCTCGGTCCGGAGATGAAATCCACGGGGGAAGTAATGGGTGTTGACGCGGATTTCTCCATGGCCATGTATAAAGCCCTGGTGGCGGCCGGGCTGGACATTCCCAGGAAAGGCACCATCCTGGCCACCATTGCCGACAAGGATAAGCAGGAAGTAATTCCGATTTTAAAAGGATTTGTGGATTTGGGATTCAAGCTGGTGGCTACCTGCGGAACAGCCCGGGTATTGAGTGAAGCGGGCCTGCCGGTGGAGAAGGTGAACAAGATCAGAGAAGGCTCCCCGCATATAATCGACCTGATCAGGCAGGGTAAAATCGACCTGGTCATCAATACCCTCACCAAGGGGAAAATGCCTGAACGGGACGGGTTCCGGATCAGGCGCGCGGCGGTGGAACACGCCATACCGTGCCTGACTTCCCTGGACACAACTGGCGTTATCCTGCGCGTCCTCAAATCCCTCGAGAAAGGCTATGATTTTGCCATGGTTCCGCTGCAGGAGTATTTGACCAGCAACCTGGGGAAAGCGGCCACCGGCCACTAACATGAGGTGAATCAACATGTCTTTTTGCGGTATAGCGGAAGTGGTTATCAATCAAAAAGTTGGCCCGGAACACTATCTGATGAGGATTTTGGCCCCGGAACTGACCAGGCTGGCTAAACCGGGCCAGTTTGTCCATGTACGCTGCAGCAGTGTTCTGGATCCCCTGTTGAGAAGGCCCATCAGCCTGCACGGGATCGATTACGAGCGCGGGACGGTGAGCCTGCTTTACCAGGTGGTGGGCCGGGGGACCCAACTCCTTTCGGAAATGAAGCCGGGAGCGGAAATTGATATCATGGGTCCCCTCGGCAAAGGGTTTTCTATCCCCGATAGAGCCAACCGGGTGCTGGTCATTGGCGGGGGAATCGGGGTGGCCCCGCTTTTTCCGCTCGTTCAGGCCTTAAAGCGCTACAAGATTAAACAGACAGTGCTGCTGGGAGCCCGGTCAGCCGACTTTGTGGTCGGGGCCGACCAGCTGGCGTCTTTGGAAGTGAGAGTAGAAGTCTCAACGGATGACGGCAGCCTGGGTTACAAGGGCTTTGTCACCGACCTGGCCGAGAAGCATGTGAAACTCAACAAACCGGATTATTTCTTCGCCTGCGGCCCCAACCCGATGCTGAAACAGCTGTTGAAAATTACCCGTAAATTTGGCCTTGCAGGCCAGGTTTCCCTGGAGGAACGGATGGGGTGCGGGGTCGGCGCCTGCCTGGCGTGTGTATGTAAAATAAAAGTTGCCAGTGGCCGGTGTTCGGTGGCCGGTGTAAATGAGGGCGCGCCAATAGATTTTGAGTATAAAAAAGTCTGTACGGATGGGCCGGTTTTTGCGGCAAGCGAGGTGATCCTTGATGACTGAGCTGGCGGTTAACCTGGGCGGCCTGCAAATGAAAAACCCGGTTACAACGGCATCGGGCACTTTCGGATTTGGACCGGAATATGCTCCTTTTGTAGACCTTAATAAACTCGGGGCCATTGTGGTGAAAGGAATTACCCTTAAACCCCGGAAGGGAAACCCTACCCCGCGGATTGCCGAAACTCCGGCGGGAATACTGAACTGTATCGGCCTGCAGAACCCGGGGGTTGACTATTTCATCGAGAAAAGCCTGCCTTATCTAAGGCAGTATGATACCCCGGTAATTGTAAATATAGCGGGCAACTCCCTGGAGGATTACGCGGAGGTTACCAGAAGGCTCTCCGCGGCCGAAGGGGTTGCCGCCCTGGAGGTCAATATCTCATGTCCCAATGTAAAGGAGGGGGGCATGATTTTCGGCACCAGCTGTACCATGGCCTCAGAGGTTATCGGGGTGGTTCGCCAAAATACGCGGCTGCCCGTTATTGCCAAGTTGTCTCCCAATGTGACTGACATAGTGGAAATTGCCCGGGGGGTTGCCGAAGCCGGGGCTGATGCCCTGGCCCTGATCAACACCCTGCTGGGCATGAAAATAGATGTCTATTCCCGGAAACCCGTCCTGGGAAACATTATGGGCGGGCTGTCAGGCCCGGCCATCAGGCCCGTAGCGGTTAGGATCGTGTGGCAGGTGGCCCAGGCGGTACAACTGCCTATCCTGGGGATGGGCGGCATCATGACCGCCGAGGACGCCCTGGAGTTTATCCTGGCAGGGGCCACCGCAATTGCGGTCGGAACTGCCAACTTTATCAATCCCAGGGCCACTGTGGATATCCTGGAAGGAATCAAACAGTATATGGAGAAGTACGGGGTAAAGGATATCAATGAGCTTGTGGGCGCGGCGTGGAACTAACAGTTCATCAATAACCGCTAAAAACGGAGGTGCCGATGTGTCATCAGCCAAAGAAAAGCTAATTGTTGCCCTTGACGTAGATACCATAAAGGAAGCGGAGTCACTGGTGGCCCGCCTGCAGGACTATGTGGGGATTTTCAAAGTGGGTATGCAGCTGTTCAACAGCGAGGGTCCCGAAGTGGTCAGGAGAATTCACCGGTTGGGGGGGAGAGTCTTTCTCGACCTGAAACTGCATGACATCCCCAATACGGTGGGACAGGCCGCAGGAGTCCTGACCAGGCAGGGGGTTTTCATGTACAATGTACATATAGCCGGCGGTTCGGAAATGATGAGAAAGGCCGTGGAGATGACTATACGCGAAGCGGAGGAATCCGCTTTGCCCCTGCCTCTTGTTATCGGTGTGACTGTACTGACGAGCATCAACCAGTCAATTCTGGAAAACGAAATCGGAATTGCCAGGGATATTGAGACCCAGGTTGTAAAATGGGCCAGGCTCGCCAAAGAATCGGGCCTTAACGGGGTGGTAGCTTCTCCGAAAGAAATCAGGGCTATCCGGGAGGCCTGTGGTCGGGACTTTGTCATAGTCACACCCGGAGTACGCCCGGCCTGGGCGGGGGTAAATGACCAGAAGCGGGTAATGACGCCCAAAGAGGCGGTTCAGGCGGGGGCCAGCTATCTCGTGGTCGGCAGGCCGATAACCGGCGCGGCTGACCCTGTCGAGGCCGCCAAAAGGATAGTGGACGAAATGGAGGAGGGGTTGCAATGCTGACCAGAGAAGGGGCTTTAGAGATTTTTACCAAATCAAATGCCCTGCTGACAGGGCATTTCAGGCTGACGTCAGGGCGGCACAGCGGCCAGTACATGCAGTGTGCCCAGGTGCTGCAGTACCCGCGGTATGCGGCCACACTCTGCGAGGCCCTGGCTGAGAAATTTGCCGGCACAAAGATTGAGGCGGTAGTAGGTCCGGCCATGGGTGGAATTATTGTGGCCTATGAAGTGGGCAGGGCGCTGGGGGTAAAAGCGATTTTTACTGAGCGGGAGCACGGGGTAATGTCGTTAAGAAGAGGATTTGTCGTAAACCCGGGTGAAAAGATCCTGGTGGTCGAGGATGTTGTTACCACCGGCGGTTCAGTCAGGGAAGTGATAGATGTTGTCCGCGAAAAAGGCGGCGAAGTGGTGGGGGTCGGCGTCCTGGTTGACAGGAGTAACGGCAAAGTTGACTTCGGTGTGAGAACCGAGTCTATCCTGCAAATGGAGATTGAATCCTATGACCCGGAAGAGTGCCCGCTGTGCAAACAGGGCCTTCCGCTGGTGAAACCGGGCAGCAGGCAGGTATAGAGTTACGTTAAATCTTGGGTTCTACCAGTATAGTCTTTTGATTATCATACACCACCATGCCCGGTTTTGCGCCTTTGGGCTTGCGGACATGTTTCCTGAAGGTATAATCCACAGGCACTTTGGATGATTCCCTGGCTCTGGAATAATAGGCGGCAATTTCGGCCGCTCTTTGTACCGTAGGGGCGGGAATCTCTCCCCCTCCGGGATTTTTTACCAGCACGTGCGAACCGGGAATGTCCTTGACATGCAGCCACAAGTCGTCAGGCCGGGCTATTTTCATGGTCAAATGGTCATTTTGCCGGTTGTTCCGGCCCACCAGTATGTTGAATCCTTCTGAGGACCTGAATGTTATTAATCCCGGTTCCGGCGACGGCTCCGGTTTCCTGGTCCCTTTGGATCCTGCCTCCGGTTTGACATAGCCCTCTTTTACAAGTTCGGACCTGATTTGCCGCAGGTCATTGTTATCTTCGGCCTGTTCAAGGGCTGCCATGACAGATTCCAGGTAGTCCAGTTCGGCTTTGGTCTCTTTAAGATAGCTTTCGGCAACCGCAAGGCTTTTCCGGGCCTTATTGTACCGTTTAAAATATGACTGGGCGTTTTCCGCCGGGGAGAGCTGCGGGTCCAGGGGGATGACCACCGTATTTCCTTCCGGGTCGTAATAGTTCACCAGTTCAACTGAACTTGCCCCCGCCGGTATCTGAAAAATGTTGGCGGTGATAAGCTCACCGGACATTCTTAGAGCTTCCGCATTTTCTGCCCGGCGGAGAGTCTGCTCATGGACAGCAATTTTGTTGTGGCATTTTTTGATTTCATTCCTGACCGTTTTCATTAACTCGGAAATATCCCGCTGGAACCGGTCCTGTTTTTCCCTGACGGAAAAGAACTCATCCAGTATTTCATTTATCCGGCCCTGCTTACAGCAGCAATCTGAAAACTGGGTCAACCTGATAGCTGAAAAGGCAGCGGGCCGGTTGCCCTTATAACAAATGGACGGTTCAAACCTGCCTGAAACCGCGCTGTCCTGAACACATTTGAAGGATTCCCACAACCGGCGCAGGTCTATCTCACCCAGGGACTGGTTGCTGGCAGCGGGATCCATGCCTGCCCTTACAATAATTTCACGGCAGGTTTGAGGACTAAAGCCCTCGAATTTCTGCAACAGAATAGTTTCAGCCGGAATATCCTGTTCCGGGTCCCATAAAGCGCCCCGGAATGCCTCTTCAGTCACTTCCAGCGGGTTAATCTTACCTGTTTCCGGCGGTGGTATGTACTGCCTGCCCGGCAGAATTTCCCTGTGCCGGCTGGTGGCGTATGAATACCGGTTGATGCCGTCGAGGATCATATTTGTAGACGGGTCAACCAAAATGATATTACTGTGTTTGCCCATGACTTCACAAACCAGCTTTTTTTCGGACAGCATGCCGAGTTCATCAACCGCCTCCACCCTAATGTTGAAGACCCGTTCCAGGCCGGGTTGGTGAATATCGATAATTTTGCCGCCTTCCAGGTGCTTTCTCAGAACCATACAAAAAAGGGGAGGGGTCAGGGGGTTCTCCCTTGAGCTGCCGGTCAGATGGACCCGCGCATTCCTGGCATCGGCAGACGCCAGTAAACGGTATTTGCTTTTTTCTTTATGAATGATTAGAACGATTTCATCGGGTAGAGGCTGGTATATTTTTTCAATCCGGCCCCCGACTATAGTTTCCTTTAATTCTTTTTTGACTGCTGCCATTACCAGTCCATCAAAAGACATGCGAATTTCTCCTTAAATATTAGTAGCAGTGGCCAGTTACCAGTGACCAGTGACCAATAACCAATAACCAATAATCAGCGACCAGCTGTTGACAAGTAACTGGTGACGCTCTTATAGTATATCATTATACTTTTGAGAGGGTCAATTACCGGAAATATCCAACATCCAATTTCCAACTTCCAGTGGATCCGGCATATATATTGTATACACTGCCGGGGAGTGTTGCAATTCGGGACCAGTTGTTATAAGATAAATAATTAGGATATCAATTTGAATCCGTAGTGCGGATGTGGAGACAACCGCATTTTTATTGTTGTCAGGACCTTTTTGTTCATACCTGTTGGGCAGAGGGAGGTGCAGGATATGAAGTTTATAAAAATGCAGGGATTGGGCAATGATTTTGTGCTGGTTAACTGTCTGGATGAAAAACTGCCGGGAGACTTCGGCGAAATCTCGCGGAAACTCTGTGACCGGCATTTTGGCATAGGAGCGGACGGACTGGTTTTAATTCTTCCGTCCGCAACAGCCGACATACGGATGAGGATTTTTAACCCTGACGGCAGTGAACCCGAAATGTGCGGCAATGCCATCAGGTGTTTTGCCCGGTATGTTTATGAGCACAATATTGTAAGGAAAAGGATTATACGGGTGGAGACACTGGCCGGGGTCATTGTGCCCGAACTGGTAGTTGACGGAGAACGCGTGGTTTCTGTGAAGGTTGATATGGGGGAACCCCGCCTGGAGAGGCGCCTGATCCCCATGGAGGGCCCGCCCGGAAGAGTGGTTAATGACCCTGTTACCCTGGATGGCAGTACATATAATGTCACTTGTGTTTCAATGGGAAACCCCCATTGTGTTATCTTCGTAAATGATGTCAGTACCGTGCCCCTTGCCGAAATCGGGCCCGCAATGGAGACCCACCCGTTGTTCCCGCGGAAAACCAATGTGGAGTTCGTCCAGGTTCTGAACAGAGGTGAAGTAAATATGCGGGTATGGGAGAGAGGCGCGGGCGAGACTCTGGCCTGCGGTACCGGCGCATGTGCAACCGGGGTGGCATGTGTCCTGAACAACTTAACCGGCCGGGAAATTACTGTCCACCTGGCCGGTGGGGACCTGATCATCGAGTGGGCGGAAGATAATCATGTCTATATGACCGGCCCGGCGGAGTATGTGTTCAACGGCCAGTGGCCGGTTACCGGTTACCAGTAGCTAGTGAAAAGACTGAATTTGGGCGCCTGTAAAAATAATATTATACTCTGGCTGCTGACCACTGGTCACCGGCCGCTAATATAAGGAGGTTGTAAAGTGGAAGAGGCAAAAAGAATCAGACAACTGCCACCGTATTTGTTTGCCCGGATCGAAAAGACCATTGAGAAAGCAAAGGCTGAAGGGGTGGACGTAATCAGCCTGGGTATAGGTGATCCGGACCGCCCGACACCTGACCACATTATTGACAAGCTGTGCGAGCAGGCGCACAACCCTGAAAACCACCGCTATCCTTCTTCCGCGGGGATGATTTCTTACCGTGCGGCAGTAACCGAGTATTATAAAAACAGGTTTGGTGTGGAACTGGATCCCAGGACTGAAGCCGTATCCCTGATCGGGTCAAAAGAGGGAATTGCCCATATTTCTTTCTGCTACCTCGACCCGGGCGATGTGGCCCTTATTCCCGACCCCGGTTATCCAGTCTACGGTATCGGCGCTTTGCTGGCGGGAGCCGAAATATATAAAATGCCCTTAAAGGCTGAAAACGGTTTTCTCCCCGACCTGGAGGCAATTCCTCCGGATGTGGCCAGGAAGGCCAAATTAATGTTTGTCAACTATCCCAATAATCCGACCGGAGCCATTGCCGGTGACGATTTCTACAAAAAACTGATCGCTTTTGCCAAAGAGTATGACATTATCGTCTGTCACGACGCGGCATACCAGGACATAGCCTTTGACGGGTACCGCCCGCCCAGCTTTATGGAGTATCCGGGAGCAAAAGAGGTTGGCATAGAATTTGGTTCCTGTTCCAAATCGTACAATATGACCGGATGGCGGATTGCCTGGGCCGTAGGCAACCCCAGGGTTATCGAAGCCCTTGCCCGCATCAAATCAAATATGGACTCGGGAGTCTTCCAGGCAATCCAGTATGCCGGGATTGCCGCATTGACAGGACCCCAGGATTGTACCTTTGAAATGAGCAGGGTTTACCGGGAAAGAAGAGATATTGTGGTTGACGGTTTAAACAGTATGGGATGGAACCTGGAAAAGCCCAAGGCTACCATTTATGTATGGGTTCCGGTGCCCAAGGGGTACACTTCTATTTCTTTTGCCGAATTTGTTTTTGAAAAGACAGGCGTGGTAATTACCCCGGGCAACGGTTACGGCGAGTACGGGGAAGGGTTCTTCCGGATTGCCCTGACTGTAGAAAAAGAACGCATGATTGAGGCCATAAACCGCATCAAAAATAATGTGGGCCGAGTAGAATTCTAGGAATAAAAACCCCGGCGGGAGACAGCCCTGCGGTCAGCTTCTGAATATATTGCCGGCTCCGGATTCCGGAGACGGCAATATATTTTATTTTTCTCCTGAAAACGCGCCAATACTTAAAAACTCTCTTATTTTTTTCATAAAACAAGAGGAATTTCTCTTATCAGGTAGAACTATATTTTTTGTAAAAACAGGGTTGGGAAGAAAAAGAGAAAAAAAGGCGCATAATAAAGCAAAATCAGGGGTTATTTTAAGTGTTGAGCAGTTTTTCATCCAAAAGGCCGAAAAACAATGGAACTTTCTTAATAACAATCACATCACGAGGTGAAACAGATGATCAAGAGTATGACCGGATATGGCAGGGGGGAAAGTGCGCAAGAAGGAAAGTCCTTTACAGTGGAAATCCGCTCGGTGAACCACCGGTTCTGTGAAGTGGTGATTAGGCTGCCCAAGTATTACGTGGCCCTGGAAGACCGGATCAGGAAACTTATCCAGGAAAGGGTTGCCAGGGGCAGGCTGGATGTTTTCGTAACCGTAAATGACCTCGGCTCTTCCAACAAGTCGATTCGAGTTGACAAAGACCTTGCTATGGCGTATTATAATGCATTGGAGGAATTAAGGGAAACTATTGGAATTAATGGAAAGCCGGGTATTATTGATTTGGCCAGGCTTCCTGACGTGATAGTTCTGGAAGAGGTGCAGGAAGACCTCGACCAGTTATGGCCCGCGCTCAGCGAGGCAGTGGAAAATGCCCTGGCTAATCTTGTAGAGATGCGGAGCACAGAAGGCCTGCGGTTAAGGGAAGACCTTCTTAAACGGGTGGCCCAACTGTCAGAGTACACTGAAGCCATTTATCGGCGCGCTCCTTCGGTTGTCCTGGAGTACAGGGAAAAACTGCAGAGCCGGTTAAAAGAACTGGCGGCAGAAGTTGAAATTGATGAAAACCGCCTGGCGGCAGAACTGGCGCTGTTTGCCGATAAGAGCAATATTTCCGAGGAATTGGTCCGCGTAAGAAGCCACCTGGCAGAAATACAAAACACTATGGATATGGACGAAGCGGTGGGAAGAAAGCTGGATTTCCTTGTCCAGGAACTCAACCGGGAATTTAACACCATAGGCTCTAAGGCTAATGACCTGGAGATTTCATCTATCATCATAAAAGCCAAGAGTGAAGTGGAGAAAATCAGGGAACAGGTGCAAAATATAGAATGATAAATTAGACATAAAAATAATCGACTAAAAGGAGGGTTGTCGGGGAAAATATTAAACAGTACCCGCACGATAAGTTGTCATGGAATCTTTTAAGGAGGGAATTTAATGGAAATTAAACTTATTAACATCGGGTTTGGTAACATTGTATCGGCCAACAGAATAATCGCTATTGTAAGCCCTGAGTCGGCTCCCATCAAAAGGATTATTACCGAAGCCCGCGACCGGGGAATGCTGATCGACGCTACTTACGGCAGAAGGACCAGAGCAGTTATAATTACGGACAGCGACCATGTGATTCTTTCTGCGGTGCAGCCGGAAACTGTCGCCCATCGTCTGGCTACAAAGGATACCTCGTCCCAGCAGGAGGAAATTGCTGATTAGTAAAAGTAAAAGGGGAGTGGTGGCATGTCAGTACCGGGCTTGCTCATTGTAATTTCAGGCCCGTCCGGGACAGGGAAGGGTACTATTTGTAAATCCTTGTTTCAACGCCGGCCTGATATATTTTTTTCGGTCTCTGCCACTACCAGACCGCCAAGAGATGGGGAAGTCGAGGGGGTTCACTATCATTTTAAGGACAGGACAACATTTGAAGCAATGCTGGCCCGGGACGAGTTCCTGGAGTGGGCCCTGGTCTACGGCAATTATTACGGAACTCCCAGGAGGCCGGTAATGGACGCCCTGGCGGCAGGGAAAGATGTTTTACTGGAAATTGATGTCCAGGGCGCTTTAAAAGTCAAGGAAAAAGCTCCCGAAGGTGTATATATTTTTATTGTTCCGCCGTCTCTGGATATCCTCCGGAAAAGAATTACCGGCAGGGGCACGGATACCGCTACGGTCATTGAAAAAAGAATGGGTGAGGCGTTGAGCGAACTGGCTCACATGCCCGAGTACGATTATGTTGTAGTGAATGATGTAGTGGCAGAAGCCGTGGACAGAGTACTGAGTATTATCATTGCCGAGAAATGCCGGTCACACCGGTTCCGTTTAGTAAGCGACAGCGGACCGGACGGTCCGCTGGTTGAGGCCAAATGAAATTAATACAACAATGAATTATTGAGGAGGTTAGGAATGAAGCAACCTTCTTTGGATCTGTTATTGAAACGGGTGGACAGTAAGTATACTTTGGTTGTGGCTGCGGCCAAGAGAGCCCGGGAAATCACCGAAAGCGGGTTAAAGACGGGAGAAGGCGATTCCTGTAAACCGGTAACTGTAGCCCTGGAAGAAATAGCAGAAAACAAAATCACTTATGAACGGACCAAGTCGGGAATAAAGTAGGTTTGTTGCCGAAGAGTGGTGTTCACAGATGTTGACTGATAAATGTATAATTGTCGGGGTCACCGGAGGCATAGCGGCTTATAAGGTGCCCGACTTGATTAGCAAATTGGTAAAGGCTAAGGCGGAAGTTCATGTGATCATGACCGAGTCTGCCACAAAATTCATTACTCCTCTCAGTCTGCAGACCATTTCCCGCAACCCGGTGATCAGCGGGATGTTTGACACGCCCGGAGAATGGGAAGTACAGCATGTTTCGCTGGCCGACAGGGCCGACCTTCTGCTGGTGGTGCCCGCTACCGCCAATATAATTGGCAAGGTTTGTGCCGGAATTGCGGACGATATGCTTTCCACCACTATTATGGCGACAAGAGCGCCGGTAGTTTTCGCCCCGGCGATGAACGTAAACATGTATGAAAATCCTTTAGTGCAGGCCAACATTGCCAAACTCAAGTCCCACGGTTACCGTTTCATTGAACCGGCCACCGGCCTGCTGGCCTGCGGATATGAGGGCAAAGGCAGGCTGCCGGAAGTGAATACAATTTTTGAAGCAATCTGCGGCTTGCTAGGCGCTGCCAAGGACCTGGCAGGGAAGACGGTTCTGGTGACAGCCGGGCCAACCAGGGAATACATAGACCCGGTAAGATTTCTTACCAACGGCAGTTCAGGAAAAATGGGATATGCCATTGCCAAAGCGGCCCGGGACAGGGGGGCGCGCGTGATTTTGGTTTCGGGTCCTGTGAATATACCCGTTCCGGCCGGAGTTGCTCATGTTCCGGTTATATCAGCCAGGGAAATGTTCGATGCCGTTGTTAAGCATTACACGGAGGCTGACATTATTATAAAAACGGCTGCTGTAGCCGATTATCAACCGAAAGAAAAACTGGAGTCCAAACTGAAAAAGGGCCCCGGGGACTGGAACCTTGAACTTGAGAGAACCCCCGATATTTTACAATACCTGGGGGAGAAAAAAGGCAACCGGATATTGGTCGGATTTGCTGCTGAAACCGATAACTTAGTACAAAATGCCTCTGTGAAGGTTCAGGCCAAAAATCTTGACTTCATAGTGGCTAATGATATTACCCAGCCCGGCGCCGGATTTGGCACCGATACCAATGTTGTCAAAATAATATATAGAGACGGGCGCGTGGAAGAACTGGATAAACTGGACAAAAAAGAGATCGCCCATCATATTTTGGACAGGGTGGTTAATTTGCTTTAAGTTGAACAAAGGAGGTAACTGATTTGGGAAAAAGACTTTTTACATCCGAATCCGTAACAGAGGGGCATCCTGACAAGATTGCCGACCAGATTTCCGATGCGGTTCTGGACGCAATTTTCGAACAGGACCCGATGGCCAGAGTTGCTTGTGAAACCGCGGTGACCACCGGCCTGGTTTTGGTCATGGGTGAAATCACAACAGAATGCTATGTGGATATCCCCAAAGTGGTCCGGGAAACCATCAGGGAGATTGGATATACCAGGGCTAAATACGGATTTGACTGTGATACCTGTGCGGTTATCACCTCCATAGACGAACAGTCGCCCGATATTGCTATGGGTGTCGACAAGGCATTGGAAGCCAAAACGGGTGAAATGTCCGATGCCGAAATTGAAGCTATCGGCGCCGGCGACCAGGGGATGATGTTCGGTTATGCCACCAATGAGACTCCCGAACTTATGCCTTTACCGATATCTCTGGCTCATAAACTCTGTAAGAGACTTGCCGATGTCCGTAAAAGGAGAGAAATTACTTATTTACGGCCCGACGGAAAAAGCCAGGTGACGGTAGAATACGACGACGACAGGCCGGTACGCGTGGATACCGTGGTTATCTCCACCCAGCACAAACCTGATGTATCGATGGAAACCATCAGGAATGATCTCCTTGAAAAAGTGATAAAGCCGGTAATCCCTCCGGAATTCCTGGACGAAAAAACCCGGATCCTGGTCAATCCGACCGGAAGATTTGTTATCGGTGGGCCGCAGGGTGATTCCGGTGTAACCGGGCGGAAAATTATTGTTGACACATACGGCGGGATGGCCCGGCACGGCGGGGGAGCCTTTTCCGGCAAAGACCCCACAAAAGTTGACCGGTCTGCTGCCTATGCTGCCCGTTATGTGGCCAAAAACATTGTGGCCGCCGGTTTGGCAGACCGCTGTGAAGTCCAATTGGCTTATGCCATCGGGGTGGCTAAGCCTGTTTCGATAATGATAGAAACTTTTGGGACAGGGAAACTGGATGAAGAAAAACTGGTGGCTTTGGTGCAGAAGCATTTTGACCTGCGTCCTGCCGGTATAATTAGGGAATTGGATCTCAGGAGGCCAATTTACAGAAAAATAGCTGCGTACGGCCATTTTGGGCGTACGGACCTCGATCTCACCTGGGAACGGACTGACAAGGCTGAAATACTTCGGAGGGAAGCGGAGCTTTAATTTCAGACGGACAGGCCGAGGCCTGTCCCTTTTTCTTTAGTAGGTGTAAGCAAATGAAGGAAATCTTAATCTAATGGCGAATATACAGTATGGTGAAGCGGTGGAGGCGGTGGCATGAACTTTCGGTTTAAGGTCTGGCTGGAACAGGATGGGCAACCGGTTTTTGGTGACGGCCTCCTGTATTTATTACGCTTCATCAGGCAGTATGGTTCTATCAGAAGGGCTGCCGAAGAAATGAGAATGTCTTACCGGCAGGCCTGGGGAAATGTGAAGAAGGCCGAAGCCCGGCTGGGGGTTACGCTGCTGGTGAAGCAGGTAGGAGGTGAATCAGGGGGAGGGGCACAACTGACACCTGAAGCTGAAGAATTAATCAACAGCTACAAAAGTTTCAGGAGTGAAGCGGAGGCCGCAGTGAAAAAAAGTTTTGCAAAATACTTCAGGCAATAATATTTTTTACCACCGTTATGCTTGTTTGAACACAGCCATTTTATTTTGCGGCCGTTATTCATAAACAAGCATAACGGTGCGCTTACCACTTATCATTAATTATGGGAGGTATTAAAATGTTCAAAAAAACCAAATTATGGGCTATAATGTTGATTGTGCTGGTGCTGGTCTCTGTGGCTGCCGGTTGTGCGGGAGAGAAACAGGAACCGCCGAAAGAAGAAAAAAAGGCTGAGCAGCAGGCGGCTTCAGGAGTGGGTAAAAAGGAAGTTATCCTGGCCACCACAACCAGTACCGTGGACAGTGGATTACTTGATGTGCTGAAACCTGATTTTGAGAAGAAAACCGGTTACAACTTAACCATTGTTTCTGTGGGCACCGGGGCAGCGCTCGCCATGGGTGAAAAAGGCGAAGCTGACGTTCTGCTGGTACACTCACCCAAGGATGAACTGAAATTAGTAAAAAGCGGAGCTGCCATAAACAGGCAGTTGGTCATGCATAATGACTTTATCCTGGTGGGACCCGCAGGTGACCCGGCCAAGATTAAAGGGAAGAAAATAACTGATGCATTTAAAGATATTGCTGCCAGGAAAGCCGTGTTTATTTCCCGGGGGGATGAGTCCGGTACTCATAAAAAAGAACTGAGCATCTGGGAAAAGGCAGGTATCAGGCCTTCCGGCAGCTGGTACCAGGAAACTGGTACGGGTATGGGTGCAACCCTTGGTGTGGCTGATGAAAAAGGAGGATATACCCTTACTGACCGTGCCACATACCTGGCCCAGAAGAAGAACAATAAACTTGAAATAATGATCGAAGGCGACGGGGCGCTGTTGAACATTTATCATGTAATGCAGGTAAACCCCGGGAAGTTCAGCAAAGTCAACGCTGAGGGCGCCAAAGCCTTCGAGGATTATATGCTTTCAAAAGAGACCCAGGATATCATCAGTAAATTCGGTGCCGATAAATTCGGACAGCCTCTCTTCTTCGCAGACGCCGGCAAAAAAGAAGAGGAAGTCGCCAAGTAGGTGACAGGTCTCAGGTTGTAGGTGTTAGGTGACACCTAGCACCTATCATGAATATATACCAAGGAGTATCGACTATGGAATTAATCTGGCAGGGTATCCTGCAGGCTTGTAAGCTTTTGCTGGCCCGGGATCCGGAAATGATGAGAATAACCATACTTACTCTTAAAGTTTCAGGTACAGCCACATTAATCAGCCTTTGTCTGGGCATACCTTCCGGCGTGGTTTTGGCCCTGACCAGATTTCCCGGACGGAAATTCATTATAAGTTTGGTTAATACCGGCATGGGCCTGCCGCCTGTGGTGGTGGGCCTTTGGGTAAGCATTCTCTTATGGAGGTATGGCCCCCTGGGTTTTTTTCACCTGATGTATACTCCCACGGCCATGATAATCGCCCAGTCCGTAATTGCGGCGCCGATTATAACTGGCATTTCGATCGCTGCATTTCAGCAGGTTGACGGAAAACTCAGGCTACAGATAATGGCCTTGGGGGCTTCCAAGTGGCAGACTGTCATGCTGTTGATGAAAGAGATAAGACTTCCCTTGCTGGCTGCCGTTATGGCGGGGTTCGGCGGGGTAATTTCGGAAGTTGGCGCTTCCATGATGGTGGGCGGAAACGTTCTTGGACGGACAAGGGTTTTGACCACGGCAACAGTGTTGGAGGTTTCCAAGGGAAATTTTGATGTTGCCATTGCGCTGAGCATTATATTGATGGTTCTGGCGTATGGAGTGACTCTGGGGCTTACAATCTTGCAGCAGCGGGGGAAACGCATATGACCGGGGATATTGTTGTATCTGTGCAAAACCTGTCGGTGATTAAGGGGAATAAAGAAATACTTAATGTGCCGTCCCTTTCTGTGCAGAAAGGAGAGTTTATAGCTGTTACCGGGCCCAACGGAGCCGGTAAAAGCACTCTCCTGCAGGCGCTCTGTCTCCTGGAGCCTGCTGCCGGGGGAGAAATAATTTTTAACGGTCGGGCGGTACGGGGCGCAAATGAGATTCTCCGGGTGAGACGCCGCATGGCTATGGTCTTTCAGGACCCATTACTGCTGCGGGGTACGGTCCTGGATAATGTGACAATAGGTCTTAAACTCAGAGGAGTGCCGAAAGAAACCAGAAGAAAAAAAGCCGGGTACTGGCTCAACAAACTTTCTATCGCCCACCTGGCCAACCGCGATGTCAGAACCCTGTCCGGCGGAGAGGCCCAAAGGGTCAGCCTGGCCCGGGCCATGGCGCTGGAACCTGATGTGCTGTTCCTGGATGAGCCGTTTACTTACCTTGATACACCTACCAGGGCCGCTCTTGCGGGTGAACTTAAGGAAATCCTGGGCGAAACAGGAACCACCACTCTAATGGTTACCCATGACTTGAGCGATATACCCTATCTGGCCGACCGCTTGATTGTAATGATGGAAGGCCGTATCAGGCAGTTCGGCCCCGTGGAACAGGTCTTGTCTCACCCGGTGGGCAGGGAAGTGGCGGAATTTCTGGGAGTGGAGAACATCTGGGACGGGTATTTGACCGGGAACGACACCGGGCATTGCCGTTTTTTCATGCCGGAGATGGGGGCTTCTCTTGTCCTGGCGCCGGTTCATCGGAAAACCGGAGGACCTGAAAACGTTCCGGCGGTGGCGTGCCTAAGGCCTGAACATGTAATGGTGGCGTGCCGCGATGGTTCCGGTTTATCGGCAGGGTCACCTGCCGGAAACGGCAAAACAAACGTGTTCAACGGGCGGGTTGAGGCTGTTTACCCGTACGGGTACCATTACAGGCTAAAGATAAAGGCCGGCTTTGTCCTGACAGCCCTGGCGCCGGCGGTAAACTTCCCGCGCGCTCCGAAACACGGCGATTCTGTTTGGGTGTTCCTCCCGCCGGAGAAGATCCATGTGATGGCGGCGCCGGAAGATGATTGCCGTCCCGTGTCGAAATTTATTGGACAGGAGCAGGAAAAAGCCTGAACGTGAAGAATGAAAAATGATAACAGGAAAAAAACTACCGGCTGAATTACAGGGGGTTTTTTGTATTAATGACAACAGATGGGTTTGGCGGTTCCAGTGAAAGAATTATCAAACTCAGTGTCATCGTTTTACTTATTTTGTTTTGCCTGTGGCTGATTTATTATTTTAGCTTCCTGCAGGGAATTCATGGCGTGTTTGTTCACCTGTTTTATCTTCCGATTGTTTTGGCCAGTTTTTGGTGGGGCCGGCGAGGAATATGGGCAGCTTTCCTTTTGGGGGCGGCTTTAGTCATTGCGCATTTGTCCCGCGGGTGTTTTTATTTAGAGGACCTTTTACGTATCGCAGTTTTTACCGGAACTGCTTATTTTGTTGGCCTCCTGAGAGAAAGCGGTCTTAAATCCGAAAAGGAATTAAATCATGTGCTGAACATGTACAGGGAGCAAGAAAAATACTCCGAAAGCCGTAATCTTGCGGTAAAAGCATTGACAGAGCAGAAAGCATTTGCCGAAAAGTTGATTCAGAATTCAGCCGTTCCCTGCTTTGTCATTGATTCCACACATAAAGTCATTATGTGGAACAAAGCGTGTGAAGAGCTTACCGGGATGAAGGCCGAAGAACTTATTGGCACCGATGACCACTGGAAAGCTTTCTATGCTTATAAGCGGCCAAGTCTGGCTGACATCGTTCTGGACGGTAAAATGAAGGATTTATCCGTTTTTTACAGCATATACGCAAAGTCAAGCCTGGTTTCCGAAGGGTTGCAGAGTGAAGGATGGTTTCCCAAACTGGGCGGGAAAGACCGGTACATCTTTTTTGACGCTGCTCCTATCCGCGACAGTAAGGGAGAGATTATTGCCGTTATCGAGACACTGCAGGATATCACTG
>DYZU01000024.1 GCA_022735835.1 Thermincola sp.
GACTGGAGTTCGCAAATTTGATTTCGCACACAGGTCAGGCAGTCAAAAGGATGGTTTGACAGGTAAAGTTCCAGTATCATTTTTCTGGCTTTGATAACTCTTGGCGAATGGGTGTGGACAATCATACCCTGCGCCGCTGGGATGGCACATGACGGCTGGAGCGCTTTGGCCCCTTCAACTTCAACGAGACAAACGCGGCAAGCCCCGATAACATTCAATTCTTTCAGATAACACATGGTGGGTATGTAAATACCTATGCTTCTGGCAGCTTCCAGGATAGTTGTCCCTGGTTCGACCTCCATCTTAGTCCCGTCTATCTGCAAGGAAATCAAACTGATTTCACCCTTTCGATTTGCACTTGTTCGATTTGCACTTGGAAAATTAAAATGCGATTATAGTGTACCCTGATAAGACATGATAAATTTGTCCAAACTTTAAAAAGATGTTGTCAGCCTGCCCAATAATTACACAGTATATATAATGAGTGTAAGACGATAATAGTATATGAGGAGAACTTTTTAAATATATTTTTCCTTTAATGTTGCCAGTTAATCATTTCTAGTATAATGCCCATCATGCGGGCTTATACTAGAAATAGCGACAGAGAGGAGGTGATTTGATGGGAACCGGACAAAAGCGTAACAAACTGGTTGTTCCTCAGGCCGCTCAAGCTATGTATCAATTCAAGTATGAACTGGCCAACGAGGTTGGGATAGCAAACCAGATCCAAGGTGGATACTGGGGCCATATTTCTTCCAGGGACTGTGGAGCCGTTGGAGGTAATATGGTCAGGAGAATGATCGAGGCTTATGAGAAATCACTCGCAGGTCAGGCCTAGTGAACCTTTCTGCGCTGATTTTCAGATACCGCAAAAAACTGCAAAGGGGGGAATATACTTTTGGGTACTGGACAAAAGCGTAACAAACTGGTTGTTCCGGAAGCTGCCCAGGCCATGTACAACTTCAAGTATGAACTGGCCAACGAGGTTGGGATAGCAAACCAGATCCAAGGTGGATACTGGGGCCACATTTCTTCCAGGGACTGCGGAGCCGTTGGAGGTAATATGGTCAGAAGAATGATCGAGGCTTACGAACAGTCCCTGGCAGGAAGAACCCAGTTTTAATAAATCGGTAAGCGGGAAAAACCCGCTTACCCTTATTATGGATTCCGTTCCTTTCATATTTTTAATGTTAATGAAGATACATATGGAACTCTGCGGGATCCACCGAAGGATGAAGGGCAATGGATACACCTCCGGCGATGATTTTCCCGATGGCCTCAATCAAATCGTCAATTTCTTTGGGCGTGACCATCAAATTGGTGCTGTATGGCCCTAAAACGCTTTTCACGATCTCCTGCATGGTAATCGGATTGATATTTTTTACAGTGTCTCTGACCACGGGATTGGTGGCCAACTGCTGCAGAAAACGGTCAATTGTGCCCTGGGCTATCACGGCCGCATTAACCACGGTGGGCACTCCGATGGCAATAACGGGAACACCCATGGTTTCAAGATTGATGCCCATTCTTTGGTTGCCGATCCCAGACCCTGGCGAGATGCCCGTATCAGCCAGTTGAATGGATGTGGCGATGCGGTCAGTGCTTTGGGCGGCCAGGGCGTCTATAGCGATAATCAGGTCAGGCTGTGTCTTTTCCACCACGCCTTTGATAATTTCTGCGGTTTCTATGCCGGTAATGCCAAGAACCCCGGGGGCTAAAGCACTTACGGGCCTTAAGCCGCCGCTTAAATCCTGGGGAGCATACTTTTTCAAATGCCGTGTAACCAAGGTATAATTAACAACTCTTGGGCCAAGAGCATCAGGTGTGGCGTTCCAGTTCCCCAGCCCCACAATCAGGACACTGGCATCAGGGCTCAGGTTTAACAAAGTGCTTAACTGCTTAGCCAGGACCTCGGCGATTTCATTATGGATCTGTTTGTTGTTCTGTCTAATTGCCGGCGCGTCAATAGTTATATATGTACCGACGGGTTTTCCCATGAGCTGTTCCGCCGCAGCGTCCGTAACCCGGATAATGGTTACCTCCGCATGGTCAAACGATTGTTTCTGCATCTGAACGCCGGGTATCTCCTGCCCGGTGTCCCCACGAACTATATCATGGGCCTCCAAAGCCATGTCGATTTTTATTCCCAGGTTTTTGTACAGATCGCCTCTTGTCATTATCACACCCGCCTTATCAACCGGTTACGCTTTTGCTAACCATAGAATTATCCAATTCCGAGAAAAATATTCAGGTTCGCCCAAATTTAAAAGGGCTGCCCCATATGGGACAGCCTACTATTCACTTAAATTGCCGCTAAAATGAACCCGTGTTTTTCTACTTCCGACCTGTCATACAGATTTTTTGTATCGATAATGACCGGTGTTCCCGCCTGGCTCATGAGGTTGTGGAACAGTTTAAAGTTATTGTAGCCGATTCCGTTTTGTTTGGCCAAAACAACTATCGCGTGAGCATCCCGGACGGCTTCTTCCAGGGAGTCCACTTTAAAATCATACCTGGACGGAACAGCCGGGTCAAAGGCGGCCACTTTAATTCCCGACATTTCCAATAACTTAATGACTTCCAGGGCGGGACTTAAACGGTCGTCACTGGAATAATCTTTCATCGCTATTCCGAGCACCGCCACTTTGGCCTCTTTGGCCGGAACGGGGAGGTGTTTTGTAACCAGACTGACCACAAAAGCGGGGACATCTTCATTAATTTTTCTGGCGGTTCTCAGGAGCCTGAGGGAAATACCGAGTTCATCCGCTTTGGGTGTCAGGTAATGGAGGGCGTTGGGGATGCAGTATCCACCCACCCCCGGACCGGGAGTAAGCAGCTTAACCCGCTTGTGGGTATTAGCCAGCCTGATGACTTCAAAAACGTCTATCCCCAGTGCTTCACAGAAACGGGCAAATTCATTCACCATGGCAATATTGACGTCACGGGAGATGTTTTCCATAACCTTGGCGCTTTCCACAACTTCGATGGAACTGGCTGCGTGCAGTTCTCTGGTCACAATGGACATCAGCTGGCGGGCTTTTTCCGTACTGGCATCGTTTATCCCGCTGATGAGGGCCGGCATGTTTTCGAACTCTTCAAAAGCTTTTCCTTCGGCAATGCGTTCGGATGAATAGGCCAGGTAAAAATCTTCTCCTGCTTTGAGACCGGTTTCTTCCAGAATGGGCATGATAAATTCACGGGTCATACCGGGGACCAGGGTGCTGCGAACCAGGACAAGGTCCCCTTTCTTTAATCCGGAGGCAATGGCCCTGGAACAGGATTCAATATGACTGAAGTCATGGCCCCCATTGATCACCGGTATCCCGACAGTAATTATAAAATAACGGCAGTTGCTCATGGCTTCCCGGGCATCGCAGGTGGCTCTGAACCTCCCGTTTTCCAGCTGCTCGGCCAGGACCTCCTGAATGGGGGTATCATGATATTTTTCCAGGTGATGAGTAATCCCCTGGTTGAGATGTTTGACAAGGTTTTGGTCCACGTCCACTCCGGTAACCTGACACCCGCGAATGGCGTAGCTCAAAGCCAGTGGCAGCCCCACGAATCCCAGGCCGAAAATTCCTATAGTAACCTCTGACGGATTAAGCTTTTCTGTTGACAACAGGTTTTCCTCCTTTAATTATTTATCTTTACAATGGTTCATTTTTTCCTTAATCTTTGACATCATAAATGCGACGCGGCTTTCCCAGGAATTCAGTACGGCCCTGTCAAGCCTTTGCTTCAATTTTTCCGGCGTCTCTTCATGAAGCGCCCTCTCGATTCCTTTGATGAATTCCTCTGTATTATTGGATATCTCCACAATGTCCGCAAAAGTGTGCACCCCGGGCATGTTTACGGATACTATGGGTTTGCCGGAGGCCAGGTATTCATAGAACTTCAGCGGGCTTACCTTGTCAGTAAGCGCATTAAGTTTAAAAGGATTTATGCATACATCAAATGCTTTGATGTAATTGGGAAGAACCCGGACCTCCTTCCTCCCTAAAAAGTAAACATTTGGCAAGGCTTGGAGAGCTGATATGTCTATTCCGGCGGCAACAGGTCCGACCATCACAAATGACCATTCCTGATGAGTGAGGGCTGCCTTCTTAACCAGGTCCAGGTCAATCCAGTCCTGAATAACCCCGACGAATCCCACAATGGGTCGGGGAATGGAGGCAACTTCCTCCGGAACGGGTATGCCCGGGTCCTGCGCTTTCATAAAATGTTCCACGTCTGCGGCATTAGGCAGGAAATATATTGTTTCGGCATAGTCCTTTTTGGAGTCGTAAAGGCCTTCGGCAGTAACGAAAATTATATCGCATTTGGCCATTAACTCTCTTTCCATTTGGATAACCGCATTCTTATTAATAAAACCGGTATATTCGGAGTGTTCATCAACACAATCGTAAACCAGCAGTTTTCTTTCTCCCAGTTTGTCTATCAGGTCGACCGAACCCGGTAAATATGTCCAAATGATAGGATTCTTGAGTTTAAGCCGGGAGATAATATTTTTCAGGAACAACGAAATCCACCATTGATTGAGACGGTTGATAACCCTGTATTTGTTCCCGAACGGAAGAGTGACAGGCGGAGAAAACAGGTAAATATTTTCACGCCAGGTGCGGATTCCTTTAAACCAGGAAAACCATTTAACCAGTGTTTTGGGGTCTTTCAGAGGGGACAGAAGGGTTACCGGCGGCTCAACGTAAAGAATTGTATTGGATTTTGGCAGCCTGGACATGACCTGCTGTTTGCGGGTCCAGATAGGATTCCAGTCAATAGATGATATACAGATTATATGTTCATTTTCCAGAACAGCCAAAACCAACCCTCCCCGTGAAATCTACCTTTTCTATAATATTACAAGAAAAAGAAAAAGTAAAGGATGTGGTAGTATGTCAAAAATTTGCGGGTGTCCAAAAGGGTTTACATCTGTTATAATAAATAAGGGGGAGTGGTCATAATGTATTTTGTGAGCCCAACCAGAGGAAAAATCACGGCCAAAGAAATGTGCGACGATATCCTTGATTTTGTCCATGAACACCCAAAAGACAGGTTCAGGCTGATTATCGGCACCGATTCCCAACCCGGGCAGCAGACATGTTTTGTGACCGCCGTGATCATTCACCGGGAGGGAAAAGGAGCCAGATTTTACTTTCGCCGTACCTACCACAAAACCCCGCTCACCTTAAGGCACAGAATATTTGAAGAGGCTACCCGCAGCCTTGAGATGGCAGGGACATTGATCCAATTCATGGCTGACATGAACCCTGAGCTGACTATAGAGATACACGTTGACATAGGTGAAAAAGGCCGGACCAGGGAACTCATCCAGCAGGTGGTCAACATGATCAACATGAGCGGGTTCCTGGCTAAAGTTAAGCCTCACTCATACGGGGCAACCAAGGTTGCTGACAGGTTCACCAAATGAGAAAGCCGGTTTATGACCGGCTTTTTATTTTAGAAAACTTTACAAGTCTTAACAGAACTTTAACATAACATCCATTGCATTTTTACATTGATACACTATAATCACAATTGTGGTTGATAAACAACAACTAAAACTTGTATTTGAAGGAGGAGAATGATGAAGATGCTGACTTTTAAGAAGTCAAGACCGGCGGTACTGCTGACAATTGCATTGGTGGCCATGGTTGCCATTGTAGGCTGCGGCGGTGAAAAGGCTGCCGAGAAGGGAGGAGAAAAACCGGCTGCCGGAACGGCGGCGAGCGGAACGGTTAAAGTGGCCGGTTCCACTTCTGTACAGCCCCTGGCAGAGGAATTAGCAGATGCTTTTATGGACAACAATCCTGACGTCACAGTCACTGTACAGGGTGGAGGTTCCAGTGCGGGAGTTGAATCGGCAAACACCGGGACGGCTCAAATCGGGACCTCTTCCCGGGAACTGAAGGAAGAAGAAAAAGGTTATGGTTTGACGGAAACAGTTGTTGCCAAAGACGGAATTGCAGTTGTTGTCAATACTGCTAATCAGGTTTCGGAACTGACCATGGATCAGGTAAAAAAGATTTTCACCGGTGAAATCAAGGACTGGAGTAAAGTTGGCGGAAGCAAAGGCCCTATCACCGTGGTGGTCCGTGAAGAGGGATCTGGCACTAGGGGAGCGTTTGAGGAAATCGTTCTCGATAAAGACGGCAAACTTGTTGCCAGCGCCATTGTTCAAAATTCCACCGGCGCCGTGAAAACTGCTGTAACTAAAGACTCTAATGCCATCGGTTTTATCTCTCTCGGTTCGGTGGACAACACGGTAAAGGCAGTCAAAGTTGACGGCGTTGAACCTTCGGAAGCGACTGTTCTTGACGGTTCGTACAAAATTTCCCGGCCGTTCCTGTTCCTCACCAAAGGTAAAATCAACGCAGCAACCAAAGCATTCATTGACTTTGTACTTAGCGAAGAAGGCCAGAAAATCGTCTCTGAGCAATTTATAAAAATTAAATAGTAGCTTTGTTTAAAAATAAAAAGTTTTTAAAAAAGGGTGGATTAGGTCCACCCTGGACTTGTTTGGAGTGATTGGGCAGTGAACGACAAGTTAAAAGAAAAAGCCTATGAAAAAATTCTCCTGGTCAGCGCCTTCGTCTCCGTAATTATAATAATTCTTATTGGTGGTTTTATCTTTAAAGAAGGTTTGCCTCTTATTAATAAAGTAGGATTGTTTGAATTCCTGCTGGGTAAAGAGTGGCATCCCACTGATGGGGTCTTTGGTATTTTCCCGATGATAGTCGGTACTTTTGCCGTGACTTTTGGAGCATTAATCTTAGGTGTGCCTCTGGGTGTTGCCACCGCCATTTTCCTGGCCGAATTTGCCCCGCCCAGGGTCAGCCGGATCGTCCGCCCGGCCGTTGAACTGCTGGCCGGGATTCCGTCGGTTGTTTACGGTTTGTTCGGGATGGTCATAGTGAACCAAATTCTGATGACCATTGAACGGACATACCTGGCCAATATCCTCAGGCCTGAGTATCAGAGAGGCTACAGTATTCTGTCAGCGTCAATTATTCTGGCAATTATGATCCTGCCCACTGTGATAAATATCTCGGAGGATGCCATCCGCTCTGTTCCCCGGGAGTTCAAAGAAGCATCCCTGGCCTTGGGAGCGACGGAATGGCAGACAATTTACAAGGTCCTGATTCCCGCTGCCAGTTCCGGCATTATTGCGGCGGTAGTGCTGGGGATGGGACGCGCCCTCGGAGAAACCATGGCTGTGATCATGGTGGCCGGCAATACGGTGGCAATACCTGACTCAATATTTGCTCCGGTCAGAACCTTAACCGGGAATATTGCCATAGAAATGGGGTATGCCGCCGGAGACCACGTAAAGGCTTTATTCGCCACCGGAATTGTGCTGTTTATCATAATCATGGCCCTCAATACCCTGGCCACCGTAGTGGCCAAGAGAGGGGTGGGCCGGTCATGATGTCAGTGCAGACTTCCCAAAAGATTGCCAAGGTCGCTTTGTGGATAGCCGGTTTTTCCACAGTGGCGGTTTTAATTGTAGTTATTGGTTATGTACTGTTTGAAGGCCTGTTGCATGTCAACTGGGAGTTCCTTACCGCGAAGCCGAAAAAAATGGGATCGGAAGGCGGAATTTTCCCAATTATCGTCTCCACGGTGTATTTCACTGCTTTGACACTGGCGATAGCGACTCCGGCAGGCGTCGGGGCGGCTATCTATCTGACTGAATATACAAGGGAAGGGAAGATTACGAAAATAATCAGATTCGGTACCGAGGCCCTGGCCGGTATCCCGTCCATAGTGTTTGGTTTGTTTGGCTTTGCCTTTTTTGTTATTCTTCTGGAGCCTGTCACGCACGGGTGGTCCCTGCTTTCCGGGGCCCTTACCGGGGCTACCATGATTCTGCCCACCCTGGTCCGGACCTCGGAAGAAGCTATCAAAACCGTTCCTCTTTCATACCGGGAAGGAAGCCTGGCTCTCGGAGCCACTAAATGGCAAACCATTTGCAAAGTTGTCTTGCCCAGCGCCCTGCCGGGAATCATCACCGGAGTCATTTTATCCATAGGAAGGGTAATAGGCGAAACTGCCGCCTTGATGCTGACTCTCGGGGGCTCCCTCCGGATGCCGGACAGCATATTCGACCCGGCTAGGACTATGTCTATGCACCTTTATCTTGTTGCTCTGGAAGTTGGCACCCAGCCTGCCATTGATAAGGCTTTCGCCACGGGGACTGTTCTTATAATCACAATCTTTATTATAAACAGTACAGCCAACTGGGTTATGAAACGGTTTATTTCGAGAATGTCTTAGCGCAAAAATAAAAAACACACTGGCGGGTAAAATCTGCAACCACATGTCGAAATCTTTTTCGAATGCGGTTTTTTTTTTAACCATTTGACAAAAAACTTGTTTGGCAAATCGATTTTTCGGAAAAGTTATGTTATAATGAAATATGTTAAAATTTCCATCCTTCAGAGGTGATGGGAACACTTGCGGGTAATTGCAGGCGAGGCCAAGGGACGAAGATTGAAGGCTCCGAAAGGGCATGCCACGCGCCCCACTTCAGACCGCACTAAAGAAGCGCTTTTCAACATAATCGGCGGCAGAATCATTAATGCTAAATTCCTGGATTTATATGCAGGAACTGGGGCTATTGGCATCGAAGCAATCAGTAGAGGGGCGGAATGGTTGGTCCTGGTTGAAAACAACCCGCGCGCTGTCAGGGTAATCATGGAAAACCTGCAATTGACAGGCCTGGCGGACCGGGCGGAAATTATGTCCCAGGAGGCTCATAGGGCCGTAAAAATGCTGTCAGCAAGAGATAAGAAATTTGACATTATTTTTATGGACCCTCCCTATATGAAAGGATTTATTGAGAGAGGGTTAGCAGAAATCAGCGAGGGGAAACTGCTTGCTCCCGGGGGCTTAATAATTACAGAGAGCAGCAAGTTGGATGTATTGCCGGAAGAGGTCGGAAATTTGAGATTGGTCCGGAAAGAAAAATACGGTGATACAGTTTTATCGTTTTACCAGGAATCATGATTGTGCTGTGAAAGGAAAGGGGAATTCCATGAAGCTGGCTGTTTATCCCGGGAGCTTTGACCCGGTTACTAACGGACATGTTGATATCATTGAAAGAGCAGCCTGCCTTTTTGATCATGTAATTGTGGCGGTATCTGTCAACTCGGGCAAAAAACCGCTCTTCACATTGGATGAGCGGATGGAACTTCTGAAAGAGGTCCTAAAAAAATATGAAAACGTTTCCGTAGACAGTTTCGAAGGGCTCACGGTGAATTACACCGCCAGGAAAAAAGCCCAGGCTATAATCCGCGGCCTCAGGGCAATATCGGACTTTGAAAACGAATTCCAGATGGCCCTTACCAACAAGAAACTTCTCCCGGAAGTGGAGACAATCTTTATGATGGCTCAACCACAATGGTCATTTCTCAGTTCCAGCGTAGTGAAGGAAGTGGCTTCCCTGGGCGGGTGCATCAGGGATTTTGTCCCGCTGGCAGTGGAAAAAAAGCTAAAAGAAAAGTTTTCTATATAACATTTCGAAAAATTTTAGCTTTAGGAGGAATGCAAATGGATATCCTGGATGTCTTAAACGAGTTAGAAGAA
>DYZU01000215.1 GCA_022735835.1 Thermincola sp.
CGCCCTGAAGGAAGATACCCGGCCCTTCCCCGCTGTTTATCAAAAGCATAAAATTGACTTTTGGGACAGCTTCTTATTTCCTGTAAACTTCTGTCTTGGCTAAGTCATACACAGTTTTTACCGGCACATTGTGATTAGCAGCCAGGGCCTTGCAGTCTTCCCACTCCGGGGCGATGTTCATGAGCATTCCCGTGCCGGGGTGGCGGCCCAGCTTGACCCTGACCGGACCGTAAGGAGTCTGGACGGTCATGGTCTCACGGGCCAGTTTGTACCTGTGGCAGCGATAAGCCCGTACTCCCAGGGTAGTCGTTTCACTAAGCAGAATATTTATTACATCGTTCATATTGTGGTCAGGGACAAGGCAAGTCATCACCTGCCCGGGCCTCCCCTTTTTCATAATAACGGGAGTGAGAAAAACTTCCACCGCTCCCGCGGAAAACAAAGGGGGCATTATATAGTCGTAGAATTCGGGATTCATGTCATCTATGTTGGCTTCAATCACATTAAGGTGGTCTTCTTCAAACCTGCCCAGGGCATCGGGCGGTCTGCATTCATCAGCAACCTCTCCCATAATAACTCTCAGCATGTTAGGCAGCCTGCGTTCAGCTTCCCCGGCTCCGTAGCCGGTAGAAATAATTTTCATGGAAGGCATGGGCCCGAATCCGGCGGCCAGGGTTTTGACCAGGGCGGCCCCAGTCGGGGTGACAGTCTCGCCTTCAACGTCACACGACCTGGTCGGAAGGCCTTTTAATAATTCCAGCACAGCGGGAGCCGGCAGCGGCAGGACGCCGTGAGCGCACTCGACGGTACCCGTCCCCAGAGGCAGAGGGGAACAGTATACCTGTTCAATGCCCAGCATATCAAGGGCTGTGACGGTTCCCACGATGTCTAAGATGGCGTCCAGGGCCCCTACTTCATGGAAGTGGACTTGTTCCGGGAGAACGCCGTGAATCTTAGCCTCCGCAGATGCCAGGTGATTGAACACGACGGCGCTTTGCTGCTTTACGGCGCCGGGTAAAGCGCTTTCGTCAATTATGCGCAGGATATCGGACAGATGCCGGCGCTCCTGTTTTGGATCTAGCAGGTGCACTGTGACTTTAGTCCCGCTGATGCCGTTTTTTAGCATTTTTTCCGCTGACAACCGGTAGCCTTTCAGGCGAAGGCCGGCAAGACGGTTTGCCAGTTCTCCGGGGGAGACTCCCAAATCTATCAGGGCTCCTAAAAACATATCACCGCTAATCCCTGCAAAACAATCAAGATAGAGAGCTTTCATCGTTTTCCCTCTTTCAGCCTGACAATGGCTGTCGCCATGGCCGCAGCCCCAAAACCGTTGTCAATATTAACAACCGCCATACCTGCGGCACAAGAATTTAACATGCTCAACAGGGCGGCCAGGCCTCCGAAGCTGGACCCGTAGCCAATGCTGGTGGGGACTGCCACCACCGGGACGTCGACAAGCCCGCCCACAACGCTGGCCAGAGCTCCCTCCATCCCGGCCACCACAATAATTACGGCAGCTTCGTCGATTAAGTGCTTATGATGAAAGAGGCGGTGAATGCCGGCAACTCCCACATCAAAAAGCCGGTTTACCGTATTGCCCATGATTTCCGCGGAAACCGCGGCTTCCTCGGCAACCGGGAGGTCGGCCGTACCGGCAGTGATCACCAGGACAGGACTTTTGTATTTGGGCCGTAATGCCCTATCAATTGTAATACAGCGGGCCAGTTGATGATATTTTGCTTCCGGGCACAATTTGCTTACCTCGGCAAAAACTTCCGCGTCGGCCCTGGTAGCCAGGATGTTTTTGCAGGCCGGGAGCAGTTTTTTTACTATTGTCGCAACCTGTTCAGGATTTTTGCCCTGGCAGAATATGACCTCAGGGAAACCCGTGCGCAGGCAGCGGTGATGGTCGATTTTGGCAAACCCCAGGTCCTCGAACGGCAGTCCTTTGAGGGTGTTCAGGGCCTCCTCGATGTGGAGAGAACCTTGTTTTACTTGGAGCAGTATGTCTTTGAGAAAGTCCTTATCCATTTATAATCTCCTTTGGCAGCACTTCGTTCATACTCCCGCTGCGAAAGCCCTTCAGGTCCAGGGTAATGTAATTAAAACCGAGGGCTTTTAATTTTGCGGCAACCTGTTCCCGCAAAGGCAGGGCAGCGACTTTTTCAATCATACCCGAAGGTACTTCAATACGGGCAATATCCCCGTGATGGCGTACCCGCAATTGTTCGAAGCCGAGAGAACGCAAGAACCGTTCGGCTTCTTCCACTTGCTGCAGTTTGCCGGTGGTGATGGCCTGCCCGTAAGGAAATCTCGAGGACAGGCAGGGCATGCTGGGTTTATTCCAATTAGGAAGCCCTTTTTCCCGGGCCATTATCCTGATTTCTTCCTTGCTTAAGCCTGCTTCCTGGAGAGGGCTTCTGACCCCCAGTTCCCTGCCGGCCTTCAGGCCCGGCCGGAAATCTCCAAGGTCATCGGCATTGGCTCCGTCCGCAACAAAGGCCAGGTTATTGTTTTCGGCGATGGCCAGCAGTTTTCCGAACAGTTCGATTTTGCAGTAGTAACATCTGTCAGGAGGATTATTTACGAAATTTTCATCTTTGAGTTCCTCCGTAAATATAGAGATGTGCTTGGCGTCCAGTGACTGGGCAAGGCTTTCGGCATATTTCAATTCTTCTGCGGGATAAGTTTCTGAGGAGGCTGTTACGGCCAGCACCTTTTCTCTCCCCAGGGTATCCAGGGCGGCTTTTAACAGGAAAGTGCTGTCTATCCCACCCGAGAATGCTATGAGCACGGAACCCATGTCTGATAAAATTTGTTGGAGACGTTTTATCTTGGTTTTGACCATTATAATTTCCCTAACCCCCAAAGATCTTACTAAATGTGGTTACATTTTAATACAGGGTAAAACCCTTGTCAACTTTGCGGAATCCGGGACGGATATAAAAATATTTATCGTAATTGAGAGGATTTTATCCGGTTTTGTGGAATTCAAAAAAAACCGAAAGTTGATATAGGAGGCCAGAGCCGGAAAATGGACAGTGTAATTACATTCATTAAAACAAACAATGAAGTTCTTTCTCTGACAGCCGTTTTTATGTCCGGGATCACCCTGTTTTTTTTGCTGATAAACTTCTGGCGGACCAGCAGGTTAATGAGGAAATACAAAAAGCTGATGCAGGGTCTGGAAGGCAAGGACCTTGAACAAATGCTGAATGCCCATATAGATTCGGTCAACAGGTTTTTTGTCAAGACCGGGGAAGTTGAAAACGCATATAACTCCATCAGAAAAATGGCCGAAAATTCTATCCAGAATGTAGGCGTTGTGCGGTTTAACGCTTTTGATGACACCGGCAGCGACCTCAGCTTTGCCGTAGCGCTTTTGAACCATTACGGAGACGGGGTAGTGATCAGCAGTCTCTTTGGGCGTAATGAAAGCCGGACTTATGCCAAGCCCGTGAACAGGGGCATATCAACCTACCACCTGTCGGCAGAGGAAGAAGAGGCCATCAGAAAGGCCCTGGGCGGCGCCGTCATTCATTGAGCAATTCCGGAATAATACGCTATCCTCCTGCGAAAAATATAAAAAATTCAACACCAGGAGGATTTAAAATGCCGTTAAAGGTTGCTGTTCAGCGCGGGCTGGAAGCAATAGCTGCCAACCTCAGCGAACGTGGTTACGAGGTTGTGGGCATGGAGGATAATACCGGACCGGTTGATGTTATCGTTTACTCGGGGGTTTCCAATGACCTTACCGGTTTCGACACAGTTGATTATTACGGTGACGGCGTGACCATGGGGGTTAACAGCCCATCTGGGCTCATGCTGGTTAATGCCCACAGTCATTCCCCGGAACAGGTGGTGTCTATTATCAACAGCCGTTTTAACTGGGCGGAGGGATAGAAATGTTTTTTCTAAACCGGAAAGATGCCGGGGAAAAACTCAGCCGTGCTCTAATGAAATATAAATCGGAAAACGTTGTGGTCCTGGGAATCCCCCGGGGCGGCGTTGTTGTGGCTGCGGAGGTGGCAGAAGGTTTGGACGCTCCTCTGGATGTGATAATTCCCAGGAAAATCGGAGCTCCTCACAACCCGGAGGTCGCCATTGGAGCAGTCAGCCAGGACGGAACAGTAATTAAAGATGAAGCAATGGTCCAGCTTTTGGGCATTTCCGATAGCCAGATTCAGGTTCTGGCGGAGCGCGTTTCCGGGGAGATTACGAGGAGAGTTAATATATACAGGAGCGGGCGACCGGGCCTGGAGTTAAAAGATAAAACTGTAATCGTGGTTGACGATGGCATGGCTACCGGTTTTACGGTTCAGGCGGCTCTGAAATCTGTAAGAAATGCGAACCCCCGCCGCCTGGTCCTGGCCGTTCCGGTAGCTCCTGCGGATACGGTCGAAATGCTGCAGGAACAGGTTGATGAACTGGTTTGCCTGCATACTCCGGAACTGTTCTATGCGGTAGGCCAGTTTTATCTGGATTTTGACCAGACCTCAGACCAGGAAGTTATGAACCTGCTGGCGGAATATGGAAAAAATGGGGCCTGATTGTTGGCCTTGGCAGGTGAGGAATAAAGGTTGAGCGACCTTTATTCCTCTTCGTTTTCCGTAAAACTTTCAGTATGGCCCACGGTAGTCTTGTTTGTCTCGTCCAGCACAGCCAGGGCTTCATCAAGGCCGTCCACGTAATCCGAAAAAAATGTTTTTCGCTGGGCCTCGGAAAAAACAGGCAGTTCCTTGGCAGTCTTAATTTTCGAGGAAATTCTCGCATCTCTCGGAAAATCATCCAAGGCGTATCCCTCCTTAAAAATAAGCTCCTTTATCTTTGAGAATAGCGGTGGCCGCGTCAATTTTTTCGTCATCGGTAACTACCGTCACCAGAAATGCTTTTCCTCCCGCGTCGCCGTATCCGGGAGGAGTATACCCTTCCACCGATGGGTCGGCTCCCAGAAGAACACGGGTATCATTATCTTCAATTGGTTCAGTGCCGGCAGAGTAAAGGGTCAGCCCGGTCTGGGTCAGCGCCCGGCCGGCTACGGGGTTGTTATAATGGGTATCAAAGCTCACCCCGTACCGGCTGACTCTGTCCACCTGTACTTCCGAGTAACCTGCTTCTTTCAGGGACCTTACAGCTTCCTGGGCGGCAGTGCTGCTGGGGAAGTAGGCAAGAATTGACCGTTCACCCGGAGAAAGTTGCATAATTCAGCCTCCTCTGCAAATGTAAACATGCTCATGGTTAGTTTGCGCAGGGAAGGCGGAAAAAATAAGAGGGGCCCGACTTTTTAACGTTCGGGCCTGTTAATTGTAGTGTTTAAAAGTTCTTCAAAATCCGGAACCGGCCAACCGGCCATATTTCTGGAAGCCTGGTGAATTCCTTCACTGATTATTTTGGCCATTTTCATTACGGTATGCAGCCTGGTATTTTGCAGGACGAAATATTCCATAAAACCCGCGACATTTACAACCCCGGTTATATGGAGGTTGCCCACGGGAGGAAGTGGTTTATTGACTCCTGCCCCCGGTTTTAATGCCCCTTCCGCAATGTTTATACAACCTACGTTGTTAACATTACCTAAGCAGGCGTCCACTGCTATTATGAAAGGGTTGGGCATTTTTTCAATTATCCTCAGATATTCGGAAAGGTTGGTGGCATGGACCGGGTTCTCCAGCGTCCCCAGTATCTTGAAACATTTATGGTTCAGTTCCAGGAGGCGGCTGCCTACGATTGGGCCAAGGCTGTCCCCGGTAGACCGGTCTGTACCAATGCATACTATCAGACGTGGCCGCTCCGGGGTGAGGCCCAGACTGAACAGTTTCTCGGTAAATGCTTCGGTTAATTTGGCCACTGCGTCACAGTCTTCGATATGTATCCTGACCGGGGTTGCAGTTTTGCTCCGGATACCGGAAAAAAGGGACATTTTGGACCTCCCGGAAAGTAGTATTCCGAGATATTTATATGTAAATAAAATTAAAATTATACTGGTCCTCCGAAAAAGGAGTTTGGGCGATAATTGTCGAAATCGTAGTTTAGATCTTTTACCAGGAGCCGGTAATTATCATGCAGGAGCCGGAGGAGACCAGATGAAAGCAATCAGCCGACGACAGTTCCTCAAATTGTGCACAGCTTCCGCAGCGGCCGTTGGTTTATCACAATCGTGGATACCCGCAGTGGCCGAAGCTTTCAAAAAAGCCGCAGCAGGTGACCCGCCGGTTTTATGGATTCAGGGATCTGCTTGCAACGGGTGCTCCGGTTCGTTGATGAACACGGTGCATCCCGGGATGAGAGAACTGCTGACGGAGATAATAAACCTTTCGCACCATCCCGGCTTTTCTTCGGAAGCCGGGAACCTTTTCACGGAACGTCTGACAAAGACGGCTGGGGAGAACAGGGGGAATTTTATTCTGGTGGTCGAAGGAGCCATTCCGCAGGCTAATGACGGCGCTTTTAACCTGATAGGCCAGGACTCGGCGGGAAACCCGATCACTCTGGTCAGGTTATTGAAGGATTTGGGCGAAAAAGCCCAGACTGTTATTGCAGTTGGCTCCTGTGCCTCCTTCGGCGGGGTGGCGGCAGCCAACCCAAATCCCGCTGACTGTGTGGGTTTGGAGAAAATTATCGGGGTCAGTAAAGTGTTGAATGTCTCAGGGTGTCCGCCTCATCCCGACTGGATCGTCGGGACATTGGCCCATATACTGTTGTTTGGGAAACCCGAATTGGACGATTTCGGCCGGCCGAAACTGTTCTACCGGGGGCTGATTCATGATAACTGTCCCAGGCGCCAGTATTTTGATAACAGCATCTTTGCCCGGCGTTTCGGGGAAAATGGTTGCCTGCTGGAGCTGGGATGCAAAGGTCCGCTGACCAGCGGGGATTGCCCAACCAGGCTGTGGAATGAAGCCTCTTCGTGGTGTGTGAGCGCCAATGCGCCCTGTATAGGGTGTACGGACCCCAGTTTTCCGGATTTGACGATGCCTTTTTTTAAGAGGATGCCAGAGATCAAAGGGCCCGGCATCACTTCCACTGCCGATGCCGTCGGTATCGGTTTGGGGGTGGCCACTGCCGTGGGCTTGGCGGCCCACCTGGCCGGGAATTATCTGACCGGCAGGATAGGGAGAAAAAAACAGGGCGAGGAGGGTGACATTTAATGCCGGAGAGACTGGTAATTCACCCCCTGAACAGAGGTGTCCGCCCGGTAAAACTGGAACTGGAGACAGAAGCGGGCAGGGTCATCAGCGCCAAAGCCGGCACTACATACTACTGGGATTTTGAAAACAGTCTAAAAGGCAAAGACCCGCTGGATGCAGTGCAGCTTACCCAGAGGACCAGCGGCCTTGATTTTGTTTCTCATGCCGTGGCGGCCTCCAGAGCCCTGGAGGAATTAGCTGCCGTCAAACTGACCGGTACGGCCAAATTAACCAGAAACATTTTCTTGGCCCTCGATATGATTCATGGACATCTGACCCACTTTTACCAGAACGTTTTACCCGACTATATTCCTTTTCCGGGGGAAGGGCCATTTTATGGCGGGCCGGGAGATTTGCGCATTTCTCCCGAGGCCAGGAATCAGATGTTAAAAAACATGTGGCGTTCCTTCGAGATAAGACGGCTGATCCATAAGATGATGGCTGTTGCCGGCGGCAAGGCTCCTCACATTTTTAGCGTGGTTTTTGGGGGGGTTACCCAGCCTGCCACCACTTCCGATATTGTAAAAATGAGTTCCATCCTCAAAGAGATTACTTTATTTGTTAACAATGAGTATTCCCACGACCTGGAAAACGTTGAAAACGCATACCCCGAGTATTATCAAATCGGAGCGGGGGCAGGCAATTTCCTGGCGGTTGGGGAATTCCCGCAGGAAAAACAGGCAGATTTCCTGATTCCCGCCAGGGTCGCGGTCGATTTTGTGCCTCTCGACCTGGAAAGAAACCGGATCTCCGTGGATTACACCGGCTCCTGGTTTGCCTTTCCGGACGGGCCGGAAGGGTCCCCCGCATCGGCTTCCACCCCTGTGCCGGGTAAACCGGGCGGCTATTCGTGGGTTAAAGGAGCGGTTTATGATAACAGGACTCACCAGGTGGGAGCGCTGGCCCGGATGGTGCTGTCCGGCAATCCTGTTATTACCCGGCTGGGAAACCGGGCGGCATCTGTTTTAGGCAGGTACCGGGCCCGCCTGGAGGAAAGCAAAATGCTTGTAAATCATATCACGGGCTGGCTGGAACAGCTCGAGCCGGGAGAGAAGCCGGCGAAAGCAGCCGAGGTGCCGGAGGAAGGGCAAGCCGCCGGGTTTGCCGAGGCTTCCCAGGGGTCTGTAGCTCATTACATATCTTTAAAGAAAGGAAAAATCGACAGGTATAATGTCCTCGATTCATTTTCCTGGAACCTATGCCCGGGTACCCGGGGAGGACAGCGGGGTCCCCTGGAAGAGGCCATGGTGGGCACGGCGGTGGCCGGACCGGGTGTCCCGGTGGAAGTCCTCAGGGTTGCCCGCTCTTTTTAGAGGAGAGCTTTTGTTTTAATTCCCGCCAATCTGTGAGGTGACAGGCTTGGCCAAGGAAATGTATTACCATACCTTACCGGCCCGTATTTTGCACTGGGTGAATGCCGCAAATATAGGGCTGCTTACTACAACCGGCTTATATATCAGAGACCCTCAGGTTTTCCCGTTCTTTGCCAGCATGGATATCGCCAGAAAAACCCATTTTATTGCCATGTACCTGATAATATACGGTATCTTGATCAGGATATACTATTCTTACGTAAGCAAGGACTACCGGGAACTGTTGTTCCGGCCGGGGGATCTGAGGGGTTTTCCCGCTTTGGCGAAATATTACCTGTTTTTAAGCAAAGAACTGCCCGATTACGGTAAGTACAATCCCGGCCAGAAATTTTTATACAATGCGTGGGCTGTCCTCATTTTTTTTCAGGCAGTCACTGGTTTTGCCCTGTATTTTCCCAACGCTTCAGCCCAGTTAACCAGGATGTTGGGGGGGCCCCTGCTGTTCAGGCAAGTCCATTTCATGCTGACCTGGGTATTTATCGTGACCGTTGCCGTACACGTTTACCTTTCCTTTATCGGGGGCTGGACTGTGGTCAAGTCCATGATTACCGGGTATTTTCCGGAAGGTGAGCATATGCAGCCTTCTTCGGAGAGAGTGGGCATTAATGAAAGGCTGTAAAAGCAACAAGTTGAAAACAGGGGGTTAGGTTTTGCACGAGATGGCTTTAATGGGAGGGGTATTTGATATAATCAAGCAGTATACCGCCGACCTGCCGGATAAAAAAGTAACCAGGGTTACCCTGGTGGTGGGAGAGATGACCAATGCTGTCCCGGAAGCCCTGGAGGCCGCCTTCGAGGTCTACGCCAAGGGAACGGCTGTGGAGGGGGCGGAACTGGTAATTCGCAGGATACCCCTCACCGCCTGCTGTACAGCATGTGGATGGCAAGGAAAAGTAGAAGAACACATGTTTATTTGCCCGCGCTGTTCCGGCCTGGGCCTGGAAATCAGGTCGGGGCGGGAACTCTATGTCGAGAGCCTGGAGGTTGATTGATTTGGAGATACAGGTGAATGAAGGGATACTTAACCTGAATGAACGGGTCGCCCTGGAAAACAAGAGACTATTCGGCGAAAACGGGCTTTTTGTCATCAACATAATGGGATCCCCGGGCGCCGGCAAGACCACGGTACTGGAAAAAACGATTGATATTCTGGTTAATTCGGTCAGGCTGGCCGTGATTGAAGGTGATATTTACACCAGCAAGGATGCCAGGAGGATTGAGAAGCACGGGGTTCCGGTTAAACAGATTAACACCGGGGGAGCGTGTCATCTGGATGCCAAAATGGTGTCCGGCGCTTTGGGGGAAATTGATCTCCGCCATGTGGATTTGCTTATTATTGAAAATGTGGGAAACCTGGTCTGCCCGGTGGAATTTAACCTGGGTGAAGACATTAAAATCGCGGTGCTGAGCATAACCGAAGGTGATGACAAGCCTTTGAAATATCCCCTGTTGTTCAGGGAGTCGGCAGCGGTAATTCTGAACAAAATGGATTTAATTGATTTTACGGACATTGATATGGACTCCCTGCGGAGTGATATAAAAAAAATTAATCCCGGGGTAGAAATTTTTGAAGTTTCCGCCCGGACGGGAAAAGGTCTAGACGAGTGGGCCCGGTGGCTGATAAAAAAAGTCAGGGAGAAAAACGGTTGATAGGAGGGGCACAGATGGTTTTAATTGACGTTGTTTTTCTCGGCATATTATTGTTTGCCGCCTACAGGGGTTACAAAAAAGGGCTTTTGGGGACTCTTTCCAGAGTAGCGGGATATATAATAAGCTTAATAGCCACACTTTTACTTTACCACCGCGCAGCTGATTTTTTGGGGGAACAGTTAAACCTTAGAGAAAAGTTGTCACCCTGGGTGGCAGAGAAACTGGCCCTGCCGGCGTCAACCTTCCAGACCAAAATCAGCAGCATTGCCATGGACAGGGCCGAAGAAATAATAAACTCGCTGGGACTCCCGAAGGCTTTTCAGCAAATAATGTTGGACTATGTCAAAGATTTTTCCGCACTCCCGTCCCAAGGGATCAATACCCTGGGGGAAGGGGTAACTTATACACTAAGCACCTTGCTGATTAGTGCCTTAAGTTTTTTTCTTTTGTACACGTGTCTGGCCCTGATTTTCCGAATTATTTTACCCAAGTTGTTTGGGACTGTCAGCCCTAAACCCCTCACATTTCTTGACAAGTTAGGCGGGGCTCTCCTGGGCGCCGGCGGAGGCGTGCTTTCCGTTGCCGCTCTTATAATTCTTCTTACACCCGTTGCTTCTATGGGAGCTTTAAAGGGAAACATAAGCCCGCTGGCTAACCAGATGATGAATTCCGTAGTGGTCAATATCTTCATGGATTACCTGAAGAAAATACTTTAAGCTTGAATTCTCAGTAAATAAGGTTTAAGAAACGGCAAAAGATAATAAAATATATAAAAATAAATAGCTGCCTGTATGTCTGGAGGTACTGATGGACAGGGATACCAAAGAAACGAAAGACAAATGGAAACAACTGAAAAAAGAACTGGCATTTGAGCAAAAATTTGTTTGGGACCAACTTTCACCTGCCGAAAAAGAGGAGGCCCTGAAATTTGCCGAGGATTATAAAGCGTTTCTCAATGAAGCCAAAACCGAAAGGGAAGCGGTGCTCAAAATAACCGCACTGGTCGAAGAACACGGGTTTGTTTCATTGGAGGAATTAACCGCCCGGGGAAAAAAGCTGCGCCCCGGCAACAAAGTGTACACCGTCAACAGGGAAAAGAATGTGGCCCTGTTTGTGATCGGAAAAGAACCTCTCTGGAACGGTATAAACCTGGTCGGATCCCATGTTGACGCACCCCGGTTGGACTTAAAACCGCTGCCGCTTTATGAAAACGTGGGAATAGCGCTTTTAAAAACTCACTATTACGGAGGTATCAAGAAATATCAGTGGTTGTCACATCCCCTGGCCCTTCATGGGGTCGTGATCAAGCAAGGCGGCGAAAAACTGAACATCCGGCTGGGAGAAAAAGACGATGACCCGATTTTTGTAATTACCGACCTGCTGCCCCATTTAGCCAAAGAACAGCTGCAAAAAAAGCTGGGGGAGGCTGTCAACGGGGAAGACCTGAATATTCTGGCCGGAACCTTTCCGTTGGAGGACAGGGATGCGAAGGAAAGGTGCAGACTGGCTGTTCTTGAGTTGCTAAAACGCAAATACGATATAAGAGAAGAAGACCTGACCAGCGCTGAACTGGAACTGGTGCCTGCAACTCCGGCCCGGGATGTAGGCCTCGACCGCAGCATGGTGGGCGCCTACGGCCAGGATGACCGGGTATGTGCTTATACATCGCTGCGTGCTGTCTTGAACTGCCAGAATCCGGTGCATACGGCAGTGGGACTGTTTGTTGATAAAGAGGAGATCGGCAGCACCGGAAACACCGGTATGCGTTCAAGGTTTTTCGAAAATGCGGTGGCCGAAATTCTTTACCTTTTAGCAGGTGACTACAATGAAATTTACTCCCGCAAAGCTCTGGCCCGCGGGAGGGCTTTGTCCGCCGATGTGGTGGCGGCAATTGACCCTAACTATGAAGGGGTTCATGACAAGTACAATGCGGCCAGGATGGGATGTGGGGTAGTTCTCACCAAATACACCGGTGCGGGCGGGAAGTACTCTGCCAGTGACGCCAACGCGGAGTTTGTGGCCGAGGTCCGGAGGATCTTCAACGAAAACAAAATTGTCTGGCAGACCGGAGAACTTGGGAAAGTCGACCAGGGTGGCGGCGGTACTATTGCTCAATTCCTGGCCCCGTACGGCATGGATGTTTTGGATTGCGGCCCGCCTCTGTTAAGCATGCATGCTCCTCTGGAAATCGCTCACAAAGGAGATATCTACATGTCATACAAGGCCTATGAGGCATTTCTCAAAAGTTAGCGGAAGGGCTGTCCCATAAATATGCTATCTTCTCAGTTCGGTAAAAATATTTGACGGGCAGGTATATTCCTGTGAG
>DYZU01000216.1 GCA_022735835.1 Thermincola sp.
GTCGTGGCCGATATCCCGGGGCTTATCGAAGGAGCGCACCAGGGCGCCGGGCTGGGGCATGAATTCCTTCGTCACATAGAACGGTCCAGAGTTCTCATTCACGTGGTGGACATGGCCGGCTCGGAAGGGCGTGACCCACTGGAAGACTTCTGGACGGTCAACAGGGAGCTTGAGGCATACAACCCGAAATTGGCCAAACGCACCCAGATTGCTGCTGCCAATAAAATGGACCTGCCGGGAGCGGAAGATAATTTAACAAGATTCAAAGCTGAAATAGGAGATTCCTTTGAAATATTTGCAATTTCGGCTGTCACCGGGGAAGGTATCGACCCGCTGCTGTTCAGGGTGTCCGAGATTTTATCGGTAGCCGGCCCGGTTGAGCCGGTGAGGCCGGAAGAGGAAAAGGTGACCATGGTCTCTGCCGCTCCCAGGTTTTTCGTGCACAAAGAAGGGGACGTCTTTGTGGTTGAAGGCAAGGAAATTGAAAAGCATTACGCTATGACCGATTTCTCAAATGAGGATGCGGTCAAACGATTTTTGAGGATATTAAAGGTTATGGGGGTTGAAGACGAACTGAGGGGCCAGGGCGCAAAAACCGGGGACACTGTGAGAATAGGCAACCTTGAATTTGAATTTTTTGAGTGAATGGAAAACCAATAACCCACGATTCACTACCCACTACCCATGACTTATGTTATAATAAACTTTAATAATCATAAAAACCCTGCAGATTCAACTGCCATGATATTACCTGCTTGAATAGAGGGATTCAAATGGATACAGATATAAAAATACTGCGCAATTTTGAGAATGTCAAACGCCTGACCGTTAAAGTTGGGTCCACCACCATAAGTTACCCCAACGGGAAGCTGAATATAAATCAGATGGAGCACCTGGTCAGGGAACTGGCTGACCTGCGCAACCGGGGCAAGGAAGTTATCCTGGTGACTTCCGGTGCGGTCGGGGCGGGAATCGGCAAGCTGGGACTCGGCCGCCGGCCCAAAACAATACCGGAAAAACAGGCCACGGCAGCCATTGGCCAGGGCCTGTTGATGCACATGTACGAAAAGCTCTTTTCCGAGTACGGGATAGTGGTAGCCCAGATTTTACTGACCAGGGAAGATATCATGGACCGGAAGAGGTTTTTAAATGCCAGGAATGCCATTAATGCGCTCCTGCAGCTGGAAGCAATTCCCATTATAAATGAAAATGATACCATTGCCGTGGATGAAATAAGGTTTGGCGACAATGATAACCTCTCTGCCCTGGTGGCCAGTCTTGCAGATGCGGAACTTTTGGTCATGCTGTCAGATATTGACGGGTTATATACCGGCGACCCCAGTACCGATAAAGACGCAACTCTGATCCCGGTGGTGAGGGATATAGATTCCGAACTGGAGAAATATGCGGGAGGATGCAGTTCCGGGCTGGGAACCGGCGGAATGGCTACCAAAATCCAGGCGGCAAGGATTGCGATGAATTCAGGTTTTCCGATGGTCATTGCCCACGGCAGGGAAAATAAGGTAATTAACCGCATACTCGGCGGCGAGCAGCTGGGAACCCTCTTTTTGCCCAAAGAGTATAAGCTGCACAGCAAAAAACGCTGGATAGCGTTCGGCTCTAACGTGCAAGGCAAAATATTTATTGATGAAGGCGCCCAGAAGGCTCTCATTGAAAAAGGCAAGAGCCTGCTGCCCACAGGAATACTGGGGGTTGAAGGGGAGTTTGATGTAGGGAAC
>DYZU01000217.1 GCA_022735835.1 Thermincola sp.
GTTTCAGGAGTACATTCGGGAAACGCTTGAAACCAACACTGTCACCACTGTGTGGCAGAGGCTCCGTGACGAAGGAAACCTGCAGGCGAGCCTAACGAGCTTCCGCCGCTACATCCGGGCCATGCTGCCGGAAGTCTTGCCCGAGCCGGAGGTCACCGTCTGGCGGCCGGAGGTTCCGCCGGGCGCGGAGGCCCAGATCGACTTCGGTCACCTGGGAAAGTGGCTGGAACCGGCGACCGGCAGGAGGCGCCGAGTCTGGGCCTTTGCGATGGTGCTGGCCTTCAGCCGCCACATGTTCGTCCGTCCGGTGCTGCGCTTGGACCTTGAGACGTGGCTGGAATGCCACGTGCTTGCCTTCGAATTCTTCGGGGGTGTGCCGCGTCGCCTGGTGCTGGACAACCTCAGGGACGGCGTGGTCAAGCCGGATATCTACGATCCGAAGTTCAACCGCGTCTATGCGGAGCTGGCCACTCACTATCACACCCTGATTGACCCTTGCCGGCGCGGCCACCCTAAAGACAATCCGCGGGTTGAAAGGATTATGCCGTACATCAGGGACAGCTTCTGGCGGGGTCGGGAGTTCGGAAGCTTGGAGGAGGCCCGCCAGGAAGCCATCCGGTGGTGTCTCGAGGTAGCCGGCCGGCGCATCCACGGCACCACCCGGCAGAGGCCCCTGGAACACTTCACCCAGGAGGAGAAAAACCATCTTCTGTTGCTTCCTCACCAACCCTGGGAAATGATCACCTGGCAGAAGGCCAAGGTCGGCCGGGATAGCCACGCCACCGTGGCCAGGGGTGTATACTCCGTGCCCTACAGGTATGTCGGCCAGACCTTGCAGGTGCGCATCTGCCCCAATTTGAAAGGCGACTGGAGGCGTGGCGCCGGCAGAGTTCACGCGGTTCCTGCAGCGGGCGCATAACGCGGTGGTGGCGGATGACGACGAAACAAAGAGCCGCTTCCTGAAAGCCTGCACCGAGTTAACCAAGGCGTTTGCGCTCGTGAGTCCCCACCCGGAGGCGGCGCGGGTCCGGGCGACGGTGAAGCGGTTGCTGCGCCGGATGGCGCTTTTGAGTCTGGTAAGTTCAGGGAATCGGGGGTAAAATGTTTAAGAGAGTGTGCGATAGTACGGGTGTTAGGGGGATGTTCTTATGGGTAAACGGGTGCAAAAAGAGGGTGTTAAGGTGGACTTGGTGATGAAAAGTGCGCTCAGGCCGGCTATCGGTCGGCGGATCCTTGCCGAGGTGATAGCCGTATGAAATCAAAGCGGGTATATACCGATTACCTGCGGAATATGATCGAATACGCCGGCAAGGCAGTGCAATTTATACAGGGTGTGACCTTTAACCTCGATCCGGCAAGTAACAGCCGTTTTTTCTTTCGCAGCCCTGCTTGCTCATTTTTTCCTTCCCCTTTCTCAGGTTTAAGTAGGTTTCTTGTGAAGAAAGACCCTTGGCGGAAGTCTGCTCCCTTTCGGGCGCGGCACTTTGGCCGCTATCCAAGCCGTTACAGCCCGGCGTTTGCTTGCCGGATTCAAGATTATTATTCCCAGGTCCTCGTCACATTTCGGTTATAATCGGTTACCGTTCATTCCAGCCTTACATAATCGAATGTATCAGTTACTTAGAGCTTAAACTCATGCGGTATCGTATATTTATGTAGGCGGTATACGTCATAGACTTTGCTATTCTTGCTCCAGCTAAAAGCAAACTCCTATCCTTCCTAACCTTTACTCATACTACGCCATAAACCTTGTTTTTTGCAGCATTTAGCCACGCCATTAAAGAAAAACAGGCAAAATGACCAGCTAAGTGTAGGGATTGGCCCTTACTTAGTCCTTCATTTAAGTAAAATGAATCCCTGAAAAATAATCATCAAGATACTAAAAGCGATCGCCCATATAATCGCTCCAGGTATACATTCATCCAAAGGCTTTCTCGTCTGTAAGGAAGTAGCTAATGCATAGATATAACTGATTGCTGGAAATCCCACTACGTACAGAAATATTACCCTAACAGGTTTGCTTACGCCCCACCATACTTGTGGGAACCCAGCATAAACCGCAACAAGAACCAATGTACTTAAAATGCCGGTAAATAATAACCACTTTGACATAGAACCTCTCCTGAGTTTGTCAGTTCACAGATTAAAATCCCTGAAATTCAAAATCGTCGCCGGGAATTCCCCCCGAATTCATTTGGGGGATGAAAGGATGACACATCTGATGTCGCCGACCACTCTATTGTTTCCAGTCGTCCTTGAGGGTCTGCGCGAACCGTTCCGCCTCGCCGCTGGTCCAGACGTGCCTTCCAGCGTCCGCCGGTGTTCGGCGCCCAGCCGGACCTGGTACCCCATCTTGGCATCAGCGCACCCTTAAAATTAAATTAAAGTGAAATTTTAAATTAAAGAAGGGCCCAACCTAATCTTCTTAGGCGGGCCCCTCTTTCACGATTACTTTTACCTTTGGGCTACCAGCCGGTACAGCATAGCCGCCATCTCCGCCCTGGTAGCATTGGCAGCGGGCCGGAAAGTGCCATCCGGGAAACCGCGGACCAGGCCAGCCATGCTGGCGGCCATGACGCCGTCCCTTGCCCAGGCAGGAATGGCTCCCGCATCGGCAAAAGCTACTCCATCGGCCATGGTAACCGGCACAAGGCCTTTGTGTATCACACGCTCCAGGATGACAGCAATCTCCGCTCTGGTAATCGGGCGGGATGCGCCAAACGTACCGTCGGCATAACCGGCAACCAAGCCAGCCTCCACCGCCGCACCGATAGCACCACGCGCCCAGCCAAAACCGGCCGCATCCTTGAAACGACCTGCCGCTGCCTCCCAATGCTCAAGCCCTAAAGCACGCACCAGCATAGCAACAAACTCGGCCCTGGTGATGTTGGCATTGGGCTTGAAATTACCGTCAGGA
>DYZU01000218.1 GCA_022735835.1 Thermincola sp.
CGTTCCCCACCCCGCTGGCTGTAATCCAGCTCTTTATCGTTGCGGCCCTGGGGGTCGGCCTGGGAGCGATATTCTCCCGGGTCTGGGCCATACCTCCGCAAAAAGGTTTTGAACGGATCATCCGCACCTTGCTGATTGCCATCCCCGCCCTGGGACTGGGAATAGGCCTGCAGATTCTCCTGCAGGGGAGAGAACCCACCCAGGCCCTGTACCTGGTTTTTACCCTGGCAGCATGGCTGGGTTCGGGGTTTAACGTGCGGAAGGAATAAGCCATATTGATTTTTCACGCAGCTTTGGGTTCAGAACAGAGAATTTATAAACCTGGTCTTCCTTCTTCAGGAGACTCACTTCTTTCCATATATGGCCGTCTTTAACAAATTCCCGCAGCAAAATATCTTGCCCGTTGGTCAGTCTCAGAAAATCAAACCGGTATTTTTTGTTTTTTCCGCTGGCGTAAACGAAAACCAGGAAATCTTCAATTTCAACTTTGTCTATCGAATTAACCAGCCCGTATTTATCTTTGTAAATTGTACCGGCAAAACCCCTGCCGTCCCGGTACCGGAAGTGGAAAGGAACCCGTAAAAAGCCTTCCGGGAAATATTCCATAGACTTTATTTTCCATCCCTGCTCCTGTGTACATTCTGTTGTCACCAGCCCGTAATAGTAAGCAAAGCAATCAGGTTTCTGTTGATCGGCTTTTCTTTTTTTGCCGGACCGCTCCATAATAACTTCTATTTCTACCACGTAATACTTTATATTCGGCGGAGTGCCTTCAGGATGGTGAGCCAGAACAAGCTTTAACAGGGTAATATGGCCCGTACCGGCAAACAATTTTTCGAATTCCTCCGGGGATACTCGCTGCCTGGTACTTTGGCTTAAAAGTTCATAAGCATAAGGATATGGCCTCTTCCCCTGCGGACCTGTGACCCCGCCGCGGGCGCCGGACCCGGGCACACTGCCCGCCGCTTTTAATATCGAAAAATATGCGTGAACCACATCACCGGGATTGCTGTAAATTTGCGGGTAGCCCCTGGGAATAAACGGGGGTTTATCAACGTCTTGATCAGGAAAAGAGAAGGTATACTTTAATTTTAAAGCAGGCTGTTTCGAGGGCCGCAGAAACCGCTCACCGCCCTCATTCTGCCCGTTACCGGCCAAAAACGGCTGTGAAGAACCGCTGAAAACCCTGAAAGCTATCACCAAAAAGAAGGCCAATACCATTAAGGCACATAATATTTTTTTGATTTGCCTGATATGGATGACCACAAGGTTCACCTCCTTATTTTGTTTAAACGATATGAAATCAAACAGGTTTTTAGAATAAAAAGGAGTTGTCCCAAAATAGGCGATCCTGCTTAACGAAAAGTTTTTACGCACAGTGAAGGGAAGGGCCTTGTTATGGAGCAATTAAGACAAAAACTGCAGCGGATTGACGGTAAGGGATATAAAGCATATAAAGATATACAGGGTACATACAAAGGCGAGGGTTTCCTGCTTCACATCGACCATGTCCAGGGCGACCCTTTTGCCGCCCCTTCCCGCATCAGAGTGGAGATTCCAAAAGAAACCGCCCGGCACCGGGAAGACTGGTACCGGCCGGAATCCAGAAGGGTTGCCTTTGAAGATTTCCTGGCCCGGGAGGCAGCCGGTATAATCAGGGCCCATTATGCAGGCAAAAGAGGTACCGGAAACAGCGGTTTAATCTTTATCGATGCTCCGGGCCAGGAAATACTGCCGCGCACTGCCGTGAAAGTAACCCATCAGAAAATAGAATTTCGCCTGTCAGTCGGGCTTCCGGCAGAAGGCAGGAAAATATTGGGGAGGCAAGCGGCCCAAATACTTTGCGATGAAGTTCCCCGTTTAATCAACAAAGCCGTCCTTCACTTTGACCGCGCCCGTTTACTTGAACACTTGAAATTAACGGACCGGCAGGAAGCCATCCGTCAGTACCTGGAAAAACACGGCTATATCGGTTTTGTGGCCAACGGCTCAATCCTGCCGCGGGAAAGCGGGATCAGCAACCGGCCGCTGAAAGGCGGCCAGGTCATACCATTTCAGGCTCCGCCTTCCCTGGAAATCGAAATACCTGTCCCCCATTCCCAACCCATCCGGGGTATGGCTGTCCCCCGGGGAGTAAGCCTGGTCGTGGGCGGGGGTTATCATGGAAAAAGCACGCTGCTCAGGGCCATAGAGCGCGGGGTCTACAACCACATTGCCGGGGACGGCCGGGAATACGTAATAACAGACCGCACGGCTTACAAGATAAGAGCGGAAGACGGGCGAAGGGTGGAAAAGGTAAACATATCGCCATTCATCGAAAACCTGCCGTTCGGCAAGGACACTGTGCGGTTTTCCACAGAAGACGCCAGCGGCAGCACCTCACAGGCAGCCAACATCATGGAATGCCTGGAGGTGGGATGCAGGGTCCTGCTGATCGATGAAGATACCAGCGCTACGAATTTTATGATCCGGGACGCCCGGATGCAGGAGCTGGTAGGAAAGGAAAAGGAACCTATCACCCCGTTTATTGATAAAGTTAGGCAGCTGTATGAAGATTATAAAGTCTCTACTGTTTTGGTCATCGGCGGGTCAGGAGATTATTTTGACGTGGCGGACACTGTGATTATGATGAATGAATACAGGCCGGTGGACGTGACCGAAAAAGCCAGGCAAATCTCGCAAAGTATTAAGCATAAACGGACAGCGGAAGGCGGGGAGAAATTTGGCGAGGTTACCCGGCGGGTCATTCAACCGCAGGGCTTTCACGCCTTTCTGGGCAAAAAAGAGAAAATTGATACCAAGGGGTCAAGCACAATTATTTACGGCCCCAATAAAGTCGATCTGTCGTTCGTGGAACAGCTGATCGACCCCAGTCAGACCCGGGCAGTAGCATACATGATGAAATATATATCCGGCAAACTGGTCAATGGGACCGATCCTCTCCCCGTAATCATCGACCGTCTGTACCGCGAGATTGAGGAAAAAGGGCTGGAAGTTATCTCCCCCTTCTTCGGAAAGCATCCCGGTGATTTAGCCTTGCCCCGGAAGTTCGAGCTGGCCGCAGCGATCAACCGCCTGCGGACGCTGCAGGTAAAATAGCTTCTATGGGCAACGAATAAGGGCATTTCCGTGAAACGGAAATGCCCCTTCTCACATTATTTGATTTACAGGCGAACAACGTTAGCCGCTTGCGGTCCGCGATTGCCTTCGACAACATCAAATTCCACGTTTTGTCCTTCGTCCAAG
>DYZU01000025.1 GCA_022735835.1 Thermincola sp.
GGAATATACCTGCCCGTCAAATATTTTGACCGAACTGAGAAGATAGCATATTTATAGGACGGCCCCTTCGTTTGGGGCGGAGTACTTTTAAGGGTTCAATAACTCTCTGCGGAAATAGTTATGCAATGACCCCAGGTGTTCAATCTTGCCTCTGGTGGTAATTGCGTAAAATTGTCTTCTGGCATCGCCGGGCTCTTTGCCACAAAGGGCATTTTTTAATTCCAGGGGACTTATGCTGTAAACAACATCGTAAATTTCATTCGACTTGTTTACAAAAAACGACGGTGATACGCGGGCCAAACCTATGTTGTTTCTGACAGCGTACTCTATGGCGTTCCTTTCATACGGATACCGGCAGGTAATAAAAAAACCTTTGGCCCTGTCACCGGGAAAACTCAGTATATAATCCCTGAATCTCTGCAGAGTATCTGCTGATACAACTTCATTGTCGGCACAGTTTAAGATCCAGTAGTTGTTTTTTATCCCGGAATCGTTTTCGGCAATACCAAACCTGATAATTAAATGGTCTAATCCCGTATTTTTCCGGTCTTCCAGGCCGGGACCGTCAAATACGACCAAAGGTTTGGTTAGGCCGGGCGCCGGCGCAGTTCCGTTCAGAACCGATTTGATTGTTTTAACTAATATATCTTTAAGTTCGGAAGAACTCATTTGTTTCTCCTTTCTAATTGCCTGTTGCGGTTTTGCGGGACGAAGTGTGTTTTTCAAGATTACTCTTGATTTCTGCAAAGACTTCCCGGCAATATTTTTCATTACTTGAACAAAGCCTTCCCGTCTCGGCCGAAAAATAGTGGTTTTCCTTTCCGTTTATAACCATAAACCAGTGGCGCCTGCCGTGGATTTCCAACTTACCGACCCAGGCCATATGTAAATTTTGAACGGGAATCTCCAATTTTACCGGCACATATTTATATTTGTACCCCGTAAATGAAATGCCGTGTTTACTGATGTTTATAATACCGGTTTCTCTTTTTGTAAAAAGTGAAAAGACACCGGGTTTTGTTGCCGAGTGGATAACCGGAAAGGAAACAGCCGAGGCAATTCCGGGATTTTCGATAAGAACTTTCCACTGTACGGAATTAATCCATTTTTTTTCTGCCCTTAAGTACATGACGAACAAAAATAATAAAAACAATAACAACAATAACAATAACAGTGTCGCTTCATAATAAATCACGCTTTAACCAACCTTTCTGTTACAGGAATATAAAAACATATTTTCTTTTGCCAAATCTTTTTAAACATTAACCCTTATCATCCCTTCCTTGATGGAATGAAATGCGGTTATGACGGTCTGAAATGCAGACTTTGTGGGATGAAATGCATTGCTGAACAAAAAGGAGTTTGGATGATCAGGTAAAATTAATATATTAAAACATTAATGTGATCATTCCGCATTTCCGGAACGAAGAAGCGGGAATCTATAAAGAAATCAGCGCATCCGGGCCGGAAGGATAAAAAAAACGGGCCTTTGCCAGGTCCGTTTTTTAATCCAGACGTTTTTTCATGCGAAATACTGATAAAGATAAAATACCTACCGCAAACAGGGTAAGAAGAAGGACATCCTTCCAAAGATAAGGAACCCCGATCCCTTTCAGGATAATGCCTCTTAAAATGCGCAAAAAATAGGTTAACGGTATGCCCAGCCCTATGGCCTGAATTATTTTCGGCATGGATTCCCTGGGAAACATAAACCCAGACAGAAGAACGCTGGGAAGAATAATCATGAAGCCTACCTGCATTGCCTGCAACTGTGTCTTGGCCACAGTGGATACAAACATACCGAGACCCAGAGCCCCCATCAGAAAGATGAAGGAGAGTCCGAGCAGCTGAAGAACACTGCCGTTTACGGGGACCTTGAACCAGAATACCCCAAATCCAAGAATAATCATCACATCAATAAAGGCAATAAAAATGTAGGGGATTAGCTTACCGATAATCAGCTCGGAGGGCTTGACCGGAGTAATAATCAGCTGTTCGAAGGTGCCTCTTTCCCGTTCCCTGACCAGGGCAAAAGCTGTCAGGAGCATGGTAATGTTCTGCATTATAAGCCCTATTAGCCCGGGAATGTTGAATTTCATGCTTTCCATGTTCGGGTTGTACCATACCCTGTACCTTAAATCAAGGGTAGGTTTGAGGTTGACGTTTATCCCGGCCTGTTGCAAGGTTTTGGCCTTGATGTCAAATGACTCAAACTGAGCAACAACCTGCGCGGTAGACAGGGCCGTCCTGGCAACCAGCGGGTCAGAACCGTCCACTATCAGCTGGATCTGGACGGTTTCATTGCGATGAAGTTTTTTGGCGTAGTCAGGGGGAATAATGATTCCGACGCTTGCTTTTCCGTTGTCAATAAAATAAGTCATTTCCCTGAAATTGTCTACATAAACATCAGTATCGAAATAACCGGTATTCTTGAATGAATTCACCAGTTGACGGCTTTCCAGACTTTTTGAGTTGTCCAGAACAGCCGTGGTTATATGGTCAACATCTGTGGTAACTGCATAACCAAATATCAGCAACATTATCAGAGGGACAATAAAAGCCATTACTAAACTGGGAGGGTCCCGTTTAATCTGGATAATTTCCTTTCTGACAACAGACTTCATCCTTTGCAGGTTCATATGTTTCCACCTCCCGCCAGGGAGGTGGCTCTTTCTTCAAAAAGGCCTTTCACCCGGTCCAGTTCCTCTTTTCCGACAAAAGAGACAAAAACGTCTTCCAGGGAATTGTAGCCGTATTGTTCTTTCAACTGGTCCGGTGTCCCGAATGCGATTAATTTTCCACCGTGAATAAACCCCAGGGTATCACACAGCTCCGCCTCATCCATGTAATGGGTGGTAACAAAAACAGTAATGCCGCTTTTGGCCAGATACCTGATGATCTCCCAGAAGATCCTTCTGGAGACCGGGTCTACTCCTGCCGTAGGCTCATCAAGAAACAGAAGAGGCGGTTGATGGATTAAGGCGCATCCCAGGGCCAGCCGCTGCTTCCATCCTCCGGACAGCATCCTGGCCTGGAAGTTTTCCCTGCCCTGCAGATTGGCCAATTCTATAATATCGGCAATCCTTTTTTTGGTCTGCGAGGAATCCAAACCGTAAACTCCGGCGTAAAACTCCAGGTTTTCCCTGACCGTAAGCTCTTCGTAGAGGCTGAATCTCTGGGACATATACCCTATATGCTGTTTAATTACTTCCGTTTCGGAATAGATGTTGTACCCCAAAACAGAACCTGACCCCGAGGTAGGGGTGATTATACCGCAAAGCATCCGGATGGTGGTGGATTTCCCTGAGCCGTTGGGCCCCAGGAAACCGAATATTTCCCCTTTTTTGACCCGAAATGAAATATTATGCACAGCCAGGTGTTCCCCAAATTTTTTTGTCAGTTCTTTTACTTCCACTGCTGTCTCCAATTGTCTTACCCCCTAATCTACCGGGATTTCGACATCTGCGGGCAGACCGGGCTTGAGCCGCTCTTTGCCGTCAGTTATTTTTATCTTCACGGCAAAGACCATGTTAACTCTCTCTTCCCTGGTTTGCAGGTTTTTGGGGGTAAACTCCGCTTTGGAGGAAATGAAGGAAACACTGCCCTGGAAAGGTTTTTGGGGATAAGCGTCAATAAAGATTTTCGCCTTCCGGCCCAGTTTTATTTGAGGGAGGTCCTTTTCAGGAACATAAACAGTGATCCATAAATCATCGCTATCTGTAATAGTGATCACCGCTGCTCCCGGGGCGACAAATTCTCCTTCGTGGTAGTTAACTGAACTTATTATTCCGTCCCCGGAAGCATAGAGTACGGTCTTGGCCAGCTGTGCTTTGGCAATGGCAAGATTGGCCTGGGCCTGGGCCACACCCGCGTCGGCGATATTTACGGCCTCCTCTGTCGCCCCGCTCTGCAGCAATTCAAGCTGCTCCAGGGCGGATTCTTTCTGGGCGGTATAGGCGTCGTACTGGGCTTTTGCCGTCTCAAACTGGGTCTGGGCATTTGACAACTGTTGCGATGTCGCGCCTCCTTCTTCAAACAGAGCGCGAATGCGGGCAAGATTTTCCCTGGCGTTTTCCATCGTTTGCCGGGCGCCCTGTTGCAGAGATGACATCTGGGATACTGCCTTTTGGGCCTGGGTAATCAACTGTTCCCTGGTGCCTTTTTTGACTTCCTTTGTTTTTTCCTGCGCGGCCCGGAGGGCGGCTTCGGCCTGCTGGACCTGGAGCGCCTGCACGGTTGAGTCTATCCTGGCCAATACATCGCCTTTTTTAACTTTACTGCCTTCGTCCACAGCTATTTCCGTTATTCTCCCCCCGGTTTCGGCATTGACACTGCTTTCGGTTGCCTCAATCGTACCGGAAACATAAATGGTTTTGGCGGCCCTGTTATCACATCCCGTGACGAGAAAAGCCGCCAACGAGAAAATTACAAGCAGAGTGGCCCAATATCCCCCTTTTTTCGCTGTCATTGTGCTGCCGCCTCCTTGCCTCTTTTATTTAGGATTCCGTTAAGAAAAATATCAACTACTGTTTCAATAACCTCTTCTTCGTCAAAAGCAATATACTTGTCCCCAAACAAAAACTCTTTCCACAACACAAAAATCGCAACCATACCGGCTAACGCCCTGGAGGCTATCCTGGGATCAATGTTTCTGTACTCTCCGGACTGAACTTTTCTGGCAATAAAGGCTTCCAACAGGCCCGCGGACCTTAAAACAATTTTTTCCGTAAACTGTTCCCTTAGGTCGGAATGAAATTGGGCTTCCGTAATCAGCAGCCTGACGAGGTCGATGTTTTTCTTTATCAGTTCCAGCCTGTTTTTTATTACCGCTTTCAAAACTATCCTGTCTGATTTGTCGGAGGTCTCGTCAATAGTTTCCGCCAGGGACTGTGCTATATACGGTCCCACCAACCCGAGAAGAATTTCTTTTTTGGTTTTAAAGTATCTGAAGATTGTTCCTTCCGCAACTCCTGCCTCCTTGGCTATTTCTTTTGTTGTGGCGCCGCTGAATCCTTTTTGGGAAAACACTTTAACGGCAGCGTCTAAAATTTGCTTCTGCCTTCCGGTGGTAAGCCTCTTCTTCTCCCCAGGCATTATCTTCCGATTCAAGAATCCACACTCCTTTTAAATAATTCACCCAAAATATGAGTGAGTACTCACTATTAGTTTAAGCCGTTTGCTGTTTTTTTGTCAATAGTTCGCCGGATAAGTTTTAGATAAATATTTACGGCAAGGCATATTTGGGGGCCGGAGGTAATATTGTTGTACAAAATAATAATATCAAATACCGTGAAATGGAGGTGAAAAAGTGAATTTAAGACTTACCACGGCTCTAAAACCTCAGGGTAATCTTAACTGGGTGGCAATTTTGTACGGCACTTTACTGGCTGTAATTACTTCAATAATACTGATTGCCATCGGTGGAACTGTTATGTATTACACAGTTTTCAATGAGCGGTTAATCCCGGTTATTGGCCTGGGTATCCTGTTCGCCAGTGTTTTTGTGGGAGGATTTGTTTCGTCCAGGAAATCAGGAAAACTGGGATGGCTTCACGGACTATCGGTGGGAATATTACTGTTAATCATTACAGTATTGTTTAACATATTAGTACCCGGAGGTATCTTCGGTTTCCCCGTTTTCAAAAAAGTAGTTGCGTCATTAGTCGGGGGTTGTCTTGGCGGAATATGGGGCGTGGGGCAAAATTAGGCCGGCCTTTGTTAGCTTGCCAAAAAACGAAAGGGACTGTCACTTTTAGGACAATCCCTCAATTTTTTTGATTTAACCGACTTGGGCGGCCCTACCGTCCTTCACCGGCAGTGTCACGATAAAGGTCGAGCCTTCACCGGGGTTGCTCAGCACCTCTATCTTCCCACCGTGATTCTCGATAATCCTGTACGAAACAGTTAACCCCAAACCGGTACCTTCTTCCTTAGTAGTAAAGAAGGGGTCAAAAATCAGGTCCAGCTTTGCAGGCTCGATGCCGACCCCGCAGTCCTCAAAAAACAAATGTACTGCAGATTCCAGGCTATCGTACCGAGTGGTTACGGTAAGCTGTCCCCCGTGGGGCATAGCGGCAATGGCGTTGGAAACAAGATTCAGAAAAACCTGTTTGATCTGGTCTGTATCTACAGTGAGTGCTGGACAACTTTCATCATATCTGCGAATCAGCTTAATGTTTTTAATCAGTAATTCACCTTCGGTCAAAAGGAGAATCTCGTCAAGGACTTCGTGAATATTTGCCTTTCTTTTAATGGGCACAGTAGGCCGGGCCAGCAAAAGAAATTCGGATATTATATGGTTAATCCTGCTTATCTCGCCCAGCATAATGTTAATATACTGGGATATTTGTTTATCTTCGTTAAATTTTCTGCCCAGCAGCTGCAGAAAACCCTTGACTGAAGTGAGGGGGTTTCTTACCTCATGAGCAATGCCGGCGGCAAGTTCACCGATTACAGAAAACTTCTCGGCCTTGACTATTTTTTCTTCCAGTTGTTTTTGGCTGGTAATATCCCTGATACTTAATATACCGCCGATGATGTTGTCATTTTCGTCTCTGACCAGCGTGGTGTAAGCCATCACGTTCATGGTTCCGATGGGCGTTTCAATAGCGGCTTCTACGTGGCTGTAAGGCCTTCCTGTCCGCAATGTATTTAAAAGAATACTGTCCTGGGTGCCAGTCTTTTTCTCCAGGAGTTCAACAAAGGGCCTGCCCAGAACTTCGCTGGCGGGTAATCCCATGATATCTTCCGCCGCCTGGTTGTAAATAACAACCTTTTCATTCAGGTCAATTGCTATAATGGCTGACGAGGAATTATCCACATATTGCTCGGCGAAATATTTTTTATTGAGAAGTTTTGAATTAACCTGGTTTTTATTGTTTGGACCCATCATACGCCTCCGGGACGTGATACTGAATTAATGTTTTCGACCAGGTGTCATGTGTTTCCTGCTGTCTGAAGTTTTTTCCCAGGTTGCTTATATATTTCCCTTAACCATTCCGATAAATGTCAGGACCAGCCCGAACAGCAGGCACGCAGCGCCAAAAAAAAGTCTAAACCTTGTTCTTTTCCGGTTTGATGATATCGCGTCAATCCTTCTCCTTTTTAAAGCCTTGGCAATTCCATTCATCACAAGACCCCCGATAGCTTTTTATACTTACATATGCATCAAACAAAAATTAAGAACGGTTATCGTCCACCGGCCCCATATTGGAAGTTTAGATGTTGGAAGTCGGAGGTTAGATAATCGGTAGGGGCTGCCCCATAAAATGGGTTTGTTGACAAAACTACTTTGGTAAAAAAAGAAGGGCTGACTGCTATTGAGGTCTTTCTCGTGTTGGGCAGATAAACAACACCGAAAAACAGAAA
>DYZU01000026.1 GCA_022735835.1 Thermincola sp.
AGCGGTATTTTCTGGTTTCTTACCCGGTTCCGACTGCCGCTCCTTTAGCCACGGAACTAAATACTACCACCCCGGTTTGCTTTGGTCAACCGGTTCTTCTTGGCAATTGTGGTTCCCCGCCCTGCAAAACCGGAAACCAAAGGTTTAATCTTCCTTTGTTTCCGGCCTTTGGGGAGGCACCGACATTGACTAATATAGCATATTTGTAAGCATCTTGTCAACAGCTTTAATATAAAAACAAATTCATCTGCGAAAAAGTTTTTGTGTTACCGTACTGGGCCAAAAGTTTAATTCAGCAATGAATAAGGGGTGCGTGACACCCCTTACTTAGTCAAATTCGGCCGGAATCGTAATCAAGGAGGAGTGGCAAATCTATTTGCCAATCAACTTGCGAGTCCTTTCCTTGATTAACTCAGGAATTCCGGGTGTTTTAACAGTGGCCACTCCGGAATCAATAGCCGCCTGGGCAACTGCGGCGGCAACCTCAGCAGCTACCCTCGGGTCAAAGGGCTTGGGGATTACATAGTCGGGATTCCGTTCCTCATCGGTTATCAATCCGGCAATGGCATAAGCAGCAGCAACCTTCATATCGTCATTTATATCCGTGGCCCTGACATCCAGGGCACCGCGGAAAATACCGGGAAAAGCCAGAACATTGTTGACCTGGTTAGGATAATCGGAACGACCCGTACCAACTACAACTGCCCCCGCCTCCTTGGCTTCATCAGGATATATTTCCGGGACCGGGTTAGCCATGGCAAAAACCACAGGCCGGGAATTCATACTGGCCACCATTTCCTTGGTCAGTACTCCGGGAGCTGATACGCCGATAAACACGTCAGCACCCTTGATTGCATCGGCCAGAGTTCCTCTTATTTTTTCCTGGTTAGTAATGGCCGCCATCTCGGCCTGAGCAGGATTCATCCAGCTCTCACCTTCACAGAGGATTCCGAGCTTATCGACTAAAACGGCGTTTCTCAGACCCGCTTTTAACAGGAGCTTGGAGACGGCAATACCGGCAGAACCGGCTCCGTTAAGAACCAGCTTAACCTCTTCCAGCGTTTTGTTGACAACTTTTAAGGCATTTATCAGGGCGGCCAGAACCACAACCGCCGTACCATGCTGGTCATCGTGGAAAATAGGTATATTCGTTACCTGTTTTAGTTTGGCTTCTATTTCAAAACACCTGGGAGCCGATATATCCTCCAGGTTCACTCCGCCAAAGGTCGGCTCCAACGCCTTGACCACCTGGACAATTTCATCCACCTCTTTTGTGGCTATACATATCGGAAAAGCATCTACGCCGGCAAATTTTTTGAAGAGGACACATTTGCCTTCCATAACCGGCATTGCCGCCAAAGGCCCAATATCACCCAAACCGAGAACGGCCGTGCCGTCCGACACTACCGCTACCAGGTTGCCGCGGGCCGTATACTCAAATACGGCCTCAGGGTTGTCAGCAATAACCTTGCAGGGCTCCGCAACACCAGGGGTGTAAGCCAGGCTCATGGCTTCCATACTGTCGACTTCTACCTTACTGATCACTTCTATTTTACCTACCAGGTCTTTATGGAGTTTCAAGGCTCTTTCTTTAAGGTCACTCACTTTTTCCTTCCCCCATTTCGTAAACTATCCTACTTCTTGCTGTCCTACATTTTAATACCCCACCTTTTAGATTATACTACTTATACTCCCGGATGTGAATCCTGTCACGTTTAGCTTTTCTTAAGCATATTTCCTACCTGTTAAACCATCTCCCGATGCTGTACAGGGTTGTGTCCCTGTTCAGCTTGGCTATAGCAGTGGTCAACGGAATCTTTTTGGGGCATGCTTCTATGCAGTTTTGGGCATTTCCGCAATCGGTAATACCTCCGTCACCCATGATCGTTTCCAGGCGCGCTTCCTTATCCATCGCCCCGGTGGGATGATTGTTAAAGCGAAGCACCTGGGCCAGCGGCGCCGGTCCGATAAAACTGCTCCTGGCGTTAAAGTTGGGACAGGCCTCGTAACAGCAACCGCAGGTCATGCAACGCGAAATTTCATACATCCAGCGGCGTTCCTTTTCCGGAACTCTCGGTCCGGGTCCCAAATCAAAGGTTCCGTCAATGTTAATCCAGGCTTTAACCTTTTTCAGGTGCTCGAAGAGCACGCTGCGGTCAACCTTCAGATCCCTGATTACCGGAAACTTGCTCAAGGGTTCCAGGGTAATTACCTGCGAAGGCATCTTATCTATCAAAGCGCTGCACGCCTGCCTGACATTACCGTTAATAATCATGGTGCAGGCTCCGCAAACTTCTTCCAGGCAAGAGCAATCCCATGTGACAGGAGTAGTCTTTTGCCCCTGAGCGTTAACCGGGTTCTTGCGGATTTCCATCAAAACCGAGACCACATTCATGTTGGGTTTATACGGCACTTTAAATTCTTCCCACCGCGGGGACTCATTCGGACCGTTTTGTCTTTTGATTTTCAGGTGAATAAACTCCGCCACTTGTCATCCCCCCTGATCAGTCGTACTTTCTGGCCCTCGGTTTTAACAGGGAAATATCGACATCTTCATATTCAAACCGGGGTCCGGATTCGGTCCAGTAAGCTTTGGTAGTTTTCAGCCATTCTTCGTCATTGCGGTCGGGGTATTCCGGCTTGTAATGAGACCCCCGGCTTTCGTTGCGGTTTAAGGCGCCGAGGGTGATAACCCTGGCCAGTTCGAGCATATTCCACAGCTGGTTGACAAAAGGCACTACATCATTGGCCCAGCGGCCGGTGTCATTCACGTTAATCCTTTTGTAGCGCTCCATCAGTTCCTGGATTTTTTCATCAGCCAGCTTCAGGTTTTTATCGTAACGGACTACACCGACATGGGTAATCATGGTTTCTCCCAGTTCCTCATGAATGGTATACGGGTTCTCCGTGCCGTCCATCCTGTAAATTGCTTCAAAGATGCCGGCCTGCCGGTTCAGTTCCCGGTCGAAAACCTTCTGGGAAATATCCTCGGCCGACTTCTGCAATCCCTTGATATATTTCACCGCATTCGGCCCGCAGATGTAACCGCTGTAAGCTGCTGACAGCAGGGAGTTGGCCCCCAGGCGGTTGGCCCCGTGATACATGTAGTCACACTCACCGGCGGCAAAGAGCCCGGGAATCGGCGTCATATGGTTCCAGTCAACATAGATCCCGCCCATGAAATAGTGGGGCGCCGGGAATATCTTCATCGGGACCTTGACCGGGTCTTCACCGTAGAAATTCCGGTATATCTCCAAAATGCCGCCAAGGCGCACTTCCAGGAATTCGGGGTCTTTATGAGTCAGGTCAAGGTAGACCTGGTTTTTCCCGTCGATACCGAGGCCCATTTCCACACATACTTTGTAGATTGCCCGCGAAGCTATGTCCCTGGGCACCAGGTTCCCGTAAGCAGGATACCATTCCTCGAGGAAGTACCAGGGTTTTCCGTCCTTATACGTCCAGATCCGGCCGCCTTCTCCCCGGGATGCCTCTGACATCAGCCTGAGTTTATCATCTCCCGGCATGGCGGTAGGATGAAACTGGACGAATTCGCCGTTGGCAAAGGGAACCCCCTGCCGGTACACGGCTCCGGCCGCGCTGCCGGTACAGATAACGGAGTTGGTGCTTTTCCCGTAAATCATCCCTGCCCCACCGGTGGCCAAAATAACTGCATCGGCCCGGAATGCACGAATTTCCATGGAGTTCAGGTCCTGGGCCACGATGCCCCGGCAAATCCCTTCATCATCAACTACAGCGGACAGGAACTCCCAGCCGATATATTCCTTGACCTTGCCCTTGGCTATCCACTTTCTCACCTGTTCATCCAGGGCATACAAAAGCTGCTGTCCTGTAGTGGCTCCGGCAAAAGCCGTCCGTCTGTTCTTTACGCCGCCGAAGAGGCGAAGGTCAATTAAGCCTTCCGGAGTCCGGTTAAACATAACCCCCATCCGGTCAAAAGCGTAAATTAATCCGGGGGCTGCTTCAACCAGGCCTTTCACAGGAGTCTGGTTAGCCAAAAAGTCTCCACCGACAATGGTATCTTCAAAATGCTGCTGGATACTGTCATTTTCACCCTTAGTATTGAGCGCCGCATTTATCCCACCCTGGGCACACAAGGAATGGGAACGCTTGAAAGGCACCAGGGAGAATGCTTCAACCTCAACTCCCGCCTCAGCCGCTTTAATTACAGCCATCAGGCCCGCTAACCCGCCGCCTACGACAATTATCTTATTCTTACTCATAATTCCGCCCCCTCTTTTAAGCCGCCAGGCCTATCAGGCCCGCTGTACCAATGGCGGTCAGGATTATAAACAGGATAGTGCAAATGGTCTGCATAGTTTTCTGGGCTTTGGGCCCGATGGTGATTCCCCAGCTTATGGCAAAGGTATAGAGGCCGTTGCTGAAATGGAACACTGCGGCCAACAGCCCTATGAAATAAATAATGAAGAACAGCGGCTGGGATAAAATATTGTTCATAAATTCATAAGAAATTTCAATGCCGGCAAAGGCCCTGCCGATCCTGGCGGTATAAGCGTGGTAGGCTACATAAACGAAAGTCACTATGGCAGTTACACGCTGCAGGTAAAACATATAATTGCGGTAATATTTGTATTGCAGGACATTGTTTTGGGCCAGGTAAACATAATACAGGCCCAGGATTGTGTGGAAGGCCAGCGGAATGGCGATAAATATTATTTCTATCCAGACCAGAAACGGTATGTTTTGAAAAGCTTCAACTCTTTGGTTATAGGCTTCCGGCCCTCCCAGGGCAAACGAATTGGTAATCAGGTGTTCCAGCAGGAAAACTCCGATTGGGATTAGGCCGGTCAGGGAATGCAACTTTCTGATCAGGAAATTATAGTTTTTGATAAACCCCATTTGTTCTACCCTCCTTCAAGAAGTCCCGTAGGCTTACTATTTCACCTGATATTGCTGCCGGCCCTCCTGATATAAGTCTCCACCATGAGCATCATTGACCACGATTACCGGAAAATTCTCGACTTCCAGGCGGTAAATCGCCTCCGGTCCAAGTTCCGGGTAAGCGATAACTTCACATTTGGTGATGCGTTTGGATATAAGGGCCGCTGCCCCACCCGTGGCGGCAAAATAGACAGCCTTGTTTTTCTTGATCGAATCAAGCACCTCTTTTGACCGGAGCCCCTTGCCGATCATCCCTTTCAGTCCCAGATCAAGCAGTGCCGGGGTATAGGCGTCCATGCGCCCGCTGGTGGTCGGTCCGGCCGAACCGATAACCTGACCCGGCCTGGCCGGGGAAGGTCCCACGTAGTATATGATTTGCCCCCTGATATCCACGGGCAGTTCTTTTCCTTCCCTGATTAATTCAAAAAGCTTTTTATGAGCTGCGTCTCGGCCGGTTAAAATTACCCCGTTCAGAAAAACCGTGTCCCCGGCCCGGAGTTTATCGACAATTTCATCCGTTAAAGGCGTTGAAACCGTATATTCAGCCATCTGTTCCACCCCTCCTATAAAACAATGGTTTTGTGCCTGGCAGCGTGACAATTGATATTTACCGCCACCGGCAGGCTGGCAATATGCGCAGGGAAAATTTCAATATTTACGGCCAGGGCAGTAGTTGTCCCGCCCAGCCCCTGGGGGCCGATCCCCAGTTTATTTATTTCTTCCAGCAGTTCAGCCTCCAGCGCTGCTATGGAAGGGTCGCTGTGGCGCTGGTTCAAAGGTCTGAGCAATGCTTGCTTGGCCAGAAGGGCAGCCTTTTCCATAGTCCCTCCGATACCGACTCCCACTACTATGGGTGGGCAGGGGTTGGACCCCGCCTTATCAACAGTCTCAATAACAAATTCCTTGACCCCTTCAACCCCCTGGGAAGGCTTCAGCATCTTCACCCCGCTCATATTCTCGCTGCCCCCCCCCTTGGGAGCAATGGTTATCTTCAAGTTATCCCCTTTTACCAGAGAAGTATAGATGATAGCCGGGGTATTATCTCCGGTGTTTTTCCGCTCCAGGGGATGACCAACTATTGATTTCCGCAGGTACCCTTCCATATATCCCTTGCGGACACCCTCGTTGATGGCATCATCCAGCAAACCGCCTTCAATTCTCAGGTCCTGGCCGACTTCCACGAAAAAGACGGCAAACCCGGTATCCTGGCACATCGGCATGCGTTCCTTCCGGGCAATTTCGGCATTTTCAATCAACTGGTTGAGAATACTGATGCCCAGCGGAGACTTTTCCTTTTTCAGGTTTTCCTTAAACGCCTCCAATACGTCTTCCTCCAGGTAGTAATTAGCTTCCTGGCATAAGCCGCTGACTACATTGACAATATCTTCGTATTTAATTGTTTTCATCTGAACCCCCCCGTATTTTTTCTAATAATTAATGCAATTTTCATGCCAATCTTCAAAGCCTGAATTTTCAAGGATTTTCGGGCCATAGGTTAAAATTACTATTATAAATTTTAAAACAGCTTAAAGGGTAAAAAGAAGGAGCTACTTACATCCACAAGTAGTTCTAATTTTTTTAAGAACGGGTTCTAATTTTTATAACACTCCTGGTAACCGTATTTTTTCATTTTATTATATAAGGTGGCCAACGAAATTTTCAGGGTCGAGGCCGCCTGTTTTTTCCCTTCCAGACTGACGCCGAACTCTTCCAGGGCTCTCTTGATGAGTTTCTTCTCCATTTCTTCTATGGGTTCAAGGTAGTCGGGCTTCCAGCCGACGGGATCCCTGGTTTTTCCAGTCAACTGTCCGATGTGCATGTGGGTTACAATGTCTTCTTCTTTATCCATTGACACTATCGCCCGCTCCAGGATATTTTCCAGCTCCCGTACATTTCCGGGCCAGTGGTAAGCATAAAGCCGGTCAAAAGCCCCCTGGGAAATCCCTTTAATTTTTTTGCCCAATTTCCGTTCAAACTGGGTAATAAAATGATTGACCAGGAGATTTAAGTCTTCTTTGCGTTCCCGCAGAGGTGGTATATGAAGTTCTACGACATTAAGCCTGTAGAACAGGTCTTCCCTGAAATCTCCTTTCTTTACCATTTCCTTCAGATCCCTGTTAGTGGCGGCAATAACCCTGACATCAACCTTAATGGTTTCCGTTCCCCCGATTCTTTCTATCTCTTTTTCCTGCAAAACCCTCAGCAGTTTGGCCTGTAGCGACAGGTTCATATCCCCTATTTCATCCAGAAAAATCGTGCCCCCCTGGGCCAGTTCAAATTTACCCAGCTTCGTCTTGGTGGCCCCGGTAAAAGCCCCCTTTTCGTGGCCGAAGAATTCGCTTTCCAGCAGGGTCTCCGGAATAGCGGCACAGTTAACCTTAATAAAGGGCTTCCCGTTACGGCTGCTGGCCCGATGAAGGGCATGGGCAAAAAGCTCCTTGCCGGTGCCGCTTTCACCGTAAATTATTACCGTAGAATCGCTCAGGGCCGCCTTTCTGGCCATTATTTTGGCCTCCACCATGCCCGCGGCCTGGCCGATAATGTCATCAAAGGAATATTTGCTGCTGCTGACCTGGCCCAAACGGTCATGAAGGTCCTGAATTATATGGCAGCTCTTTTTTAACTCATCCATAAGTTTCATTATATCTGTTATCGGTTGAAAAGATACAACCGCCCCGTAAATGTTCCCGTCGACAATAATAGGACAGGCATTTGAAATCACTTCGGCATTCGAACCGCCCACCCGGGTCCTGAGCCCGATTACAGGCCTTTGGGTCAGGATAGCCTGAGCCAGGGCGCCCTCGGGTGAGACCTCAAAAATGTTCCGGCCGATCCGGGTTTCTTCCGGGATGCCGGTCACTCTGCTGAAAGCCGGGTTAACATATTTTATGACTCCGTTGATATCGGCTACTTCAATCGCTTCCTGGACAGAGCTCAGAATCGCGGACAGTTCGCCCTTAATTTTTTTTATTTCCAGAAGTTTCTCTTTTTCCTCCAGAATGGTGATCATTAAATCGGCTGCCTGGGCTTCCATAACAGCTGTTTCTCCGTGTTTGGCATGGTGTATTCTGCTTTGCACCTCAGTCTGGCCGGTGGCTTCTATGATGACATCAATTCCGGGTTTTCTGATAAGTTCGATAAAATCCGTGGTGTTGAACACACCGTCTCTTTTTGCCAGCAGCATCCCCGGGGCATGAGGGTTTTTGTCAGCAATGCCAACGATATTTATCATGTCCATAGTCTTTAATATTCTGTACAATGTGCACCCACCGGCGCCCGCTCCTACGATGGCCACATTTACTATTGCCATGGCATATCCTCCCGCTAACAAAAAGTTACTCTTGAAAAGGGTTCATATCCCCTTTGAAACCACCGTCAAAAATTCGTTTGAGAATAGTTGTGGCAGCATAATACGGATCAATAGAGTCTTTTTCCAATTTGTTCATTAATTCACTTACAAAACTGTCCACAAGCGCATCCCGGTTAAACCATTCCTTTAGCAATGTAATAATGATTTCCGTTACTTCGTCACCGGCACGCTGACGTCTCTTATCATTTAGTTTACCGCTCTCAACCAGATATGCAAAATGTTTTTTAATGGTTTCCGCCAGTTCTTTGACTCCGTGGCGGTTGATGGTCACTGTTTGGATTACCGGTGGACACCAGGGGGTACCGGGACAGTTCGTTTGGAGCATTACCTCCACCTCCCGGGCCAGCCTCCTGGCCCCGGGGAGATCAGCCTTATTTACGGCAAAAATGTCGGCAATCTCCATGATTCCAGCCTTGATTGTCTGAATACTGTCACCGGCCCCCGGTGTTAAAACCACAACGGTGGTATCAGCCAGTTTCATAATTTCCAGTTCTGATTGGCCCACCCCGACCGTCTCGACCAGAACCAGGTCCTTTCCGCTGGCGGCTAAAACCTTGACCGCCTCCCTGGTGGCTGGAGCCAGCCCCCCGACATTGCCTCTTGTGCCCATGCTGCGGATAAAGACTCCGGGATCGGTAGCGTGCTGCTGCATTCTGATCCGGTCACCGAGCAGCGCGCCTCCGGTAAAAGGGCTGCTGGGGTCAACAGCAATGATACCTACTGTTAGACCCTGACGGCGGTATTCCAAGGTAAGTTGGTCTACCAGCGAGCTCTTGCCCGCCCCCGGAGACCCGGTTATTCCTATAACATGGGCTTTGGAAGCTGACGGACGCAAACCGGCCAGCAGTTGATATCTTTCAGGACTCCGATTTTCGACCAGTGTTATAGCTCTGGCTACAGCCCGCCGGTCTCCGGCCAGAATTTTTTGCAACAGCTGTTCCATAATTATCACCTGCTTTTTTGTAAAGCGCCGGCACGGACGGAGCCGGGAGCGGACAGGGCGGCCAGGCTAGGACCAGCGTGGCCGCGGTTTGGATGCGTTTAACCGCGCATCTTTTCTATAGCTTCCCTGATTTCTCCAATGGAAGCTTCTTCCTCAATGGTGGATAAGTCTCCCAGTTCCGCGTTCATCCAAAGGGTGCGCATGACGCGACGCATAATCTTACCGCTCCTGGTTTTGGGCAGCATTTTAACGAACTGGATGTCCCGTATCACCACGATGGGCCCCATGGTATTGCGTACATGGTTGATCAGTTCTTTCGTCAACTCTTCGGAGGGTTCATAGCCGGATTTTAAGACCACGAAGGCGCAGGCCACCTCGCCGCGCAGATCGTCGGGCACGCCTGAAACACCGCTCTCGGCGACAGCCGGGTGGGAGATCAGCGCGTTTTCAACCTCAATCGTGCCGATTCGGTGGGCAGCTATTTTGATTACTTCGTCAGAGCGGCCGGCAAACCAGATGTAGCCGTCTTCGTCCATGGTAGCTGCGTCACCGCAGTAATAGGATCCCTTGGTGGCCGGGTACTTCTCCCAGTAAGCGCTCTTATAGGTTTCCGGGTCGCCCCAGAGGGTTGACACCAGGCCCGGGAAAGGCCTCTTGATCAGGACTGCGCCCTTCTCGCCGATGGGTGTTTTTTCACCGGTCTTGTCATCAACGATTTCGGCAACGATGCCCGGGACCGGGATTCCCGCGGAACCCGGCTTGATCGGGATCATTCCCAGGCCGTACGGGTTGGCGAAAATGGGGCCGGAAGTCTCTGTCTGCCACATGTGGTCAATCACCGGGATACGGTTTTCAAAAACTTCCTCCTGGAGCCACTGCCAGGCAGCCGGGTTAAGCACCTCGCCGGCGCAGAATATCCGCTTGACCGTGCTTAAGTCGTGTTTTTTGGCCTGATCGAGACCCAGTCTCATCAAGCCGCGCACGCCGGTGGGGGATAGCCACATGGCGGTAACTTTATATTTCTCCACGATGTCCCACCACATATCCTTCCGCGGGTAATCGGGCGTTCCTTCATAAAGGACAGAGGTGCAGCCGTGGAGCAGCGGGCCATAGGTGTTGTAGCTGTGGCCGACAATCCAGCCAATGTCGGAAGTGCAGAACCAGATATCGCTTTCTTCAAGACCGTAGATCCATTTGGCCATGTTGTATACGTACATCTGGTAGCCGCCGTGTTTTTGCACGGTTACTTTCGGCTTGGCCGTGGTACCGGACGTGGGGAGCATGAAGAGGGGTTCGTTCGATTCCATGATTTCCACAGCCGAACTTTGTCCCTCTCCACCGGCTAAAAATTCATCCCAGAAGATGTCCCGGCCGGCTTTCATCGTGGGGTTGGCGCCTTTTTTCAGCACGACGACTTTCTTGATCTGTTCAGGCGGGCACCTGTCCAGACCTTCGTCCACGATTTTCTTCAGATTTACCGGGTTGCCCCGCCGCAAATTCTCATCCTGGACGATCACGTACTGGGCGCCGGAGATATTGACCCGGTCCGCCACCGCCCCTGCGGAAAAGCCCGCGAAAATGACGACATGGATTGCCCCGATGCGGGCGCAGGCCAGCATTGTTGCTATCGAATCCACGCTGGTGGGCATATAGATGACTACCCGGTCGCCTTTTTTCACGCCCATGCCGCGCAGGGCAGCGGCAATTTTTTGTACCTTGTAAAGCAGTTGGGCGTAGGTCACCGTATGAACCTCGCCGGTCTCGCCCGACTCGGCGATAAGGGCCGCGCGCCCGGCGCGCCCCCTTTCTATATTATAATCCAGGCAATTGTAACAGATGTTGGTAAGGCCGCCTTCGAACCACTTAAACGTTGGGTACTCCCAGGTAAAGACCTTATCCCACTTTTTAAACCAGTGGATGTCATGGGAAGCTTTAATTGCCGCATCTTCCCAGAAGCCCTCCGGGTCTTCCTCCGCCCATTTCATGAAGGCTTTTACGTGCGGCGGGATTAGACCTGTCCCCGCTTTCTGAAATCCCATAGAATATTCTCCCATTCACAAATACCCCCTATAATCTAGTCAATGATCATTAGCACCTCTCCCCCCGCAACGGTTTGGCCTTCCTGTACTCTGATCTCCCTGATAACACCCCCTTTTTTGGCAGTAATTTCATTTTCCATTTTCATGGCTTCCAGAACTATGACCACATCTCCGGTTTTTACCGTGTCTCCTTCCTTAAACTTTACGGCCAGGACCACTCCCGGCATCGGAGCAGTAACACTGCTCCCGTCACCCTTGGCCCCGCTTGCAGTTGCCGGTTTGGACGGCAGCTGCACTATTGAAGGCCGCGATGAAACAGGCCTGGTGACTACGCCTTTAGGTTCCACTGCCTGTAAAGCTGTCTCCCTGACTTCTTCAACTGTTACTATATAACTCTGGTTATTCACGGTTATCTTGAGTTTTCGCATTTTAACCCCTCCCTATCTTATTAACCCCCGGCCTAGCATGAGGTGGCTTAAACCCAGTAACCGCCAGGGAGTAAAATCATCTCTTGGCGCCTCCCGGCCGGGCTGGATATCAGCAATGGCCAGGTTTTGGCCATGACTGTTGCCGTAAGCCGCCACCGCCGCTCCGATAACGGCTACCGTTTCCGGGCTAACGGCTGATCCCGGCCTGGTTCCCCGGTTTTTCATGAGGGTCTCTTTAATTCCGGTCAGATTAAGAATTCCGGCGCCGTCATCTTCTCCGCCTGGCTGTTCGATATGTTTCTTGATAAAGTTGGTATAAACCTCTCCTTTTAAAAATGCTTCGTTTTCCAGCACCAGCAGGTGGAAAGGGATAGTTGTCGGAACACCCTCGATAACAAATTCCCGCAAAGCCCGGCGCATTCTGGCAATAGCCTCCTGCCGGTCCTTCCCCCACACTATCAGTTTGCCTATCATGGAATCGTAATAGGGTGATATATGGTATCCCGGGTACACGGCGCTGTCGGTCCGTACTCCAAAGCCGCCCGGAGGTCGGTAAAAGGTAATCTGTCCGGGGCTGGGCATAAAGTTCTTTTCCGGGTCTTCGGCATTAATGCGGCACTCAATGGCATGGCCCCTGATCACCACATCTTCCTGTTTAAAGCTCAAGGGTAAGCCGGCAGCCACTCTGATTTGCTCCTTCACTATATCTATCCCGGTTATTTGTTCGGTAACCGGATGCTCTACCTGCACCCGGGTGTTCATTTCCATAAAATAGAAGTCCCCGTCTCCGGTGAAGAGAAACTCGATCGTCCCGGCCCCCACATAATTTACCGCCCGGGCCGCCGAAACAGCCACCTGGCCCATTTTTTCCCGCTGTTCAGGGGTCAGGACCGTGGAGGGGGCCTCTTCGATAAGCTTTTGGTTGCGCCGTTGCACCGAACAGTCCCGTTCACCCAAATGGACAACGTTTCCATGACTGTCGGCCAGGATCTGAAACTCTATATGACGGCATTCATCCAGGAATTTTTCGATATATACTTCCGATGAACCGAAACAGGAGAGGGCTTCCGACTTGGCGCTTTTCACCGCGTCGAGAATTTCTTTCTTGTTGCCGGCCACCCGCATCCCCCGGCCGCCTCCCCCGGCGGCTGCTTTAATCAGTACCGGGTAACCTACTTTGGCCGCAAACTTGACGGCGTCCGCGTCACTTCGCAGGGGACCGTCGGACCCCGGCACAACAGGGACTCCGGCTTTGACCATGGTATCCCTGGCCACGGCCTTGTCACCCATAGCCTTAATGGCCTCCGGAGACGGGCCGATAAAGGTGATTCCGTTTTCCGCACATTTCCTGGCAAACTCCGGGTTTTCCGATAAGAAACCGTATCCCGGGTGAATGGCATCGGCGTGTGCTTCCCTGGCTACCTCCAGGATGGTTTCCTGGTTGAGGTAGCCCTTGGGGGAACCTATATCATATGATTCATCGGCCATTTCCACATGCAGGGAATCTTTATCAACTTCGGAATGAATGGCCACGGTCTTTATGTCCATCTCCTGGCAGGCTCTGATTATCCTCACCGCGATCTCCCCGCGGTTCGCTATAAGTATCTTCTTAAACATTGCGCCACCTCCTTTACAGAGGAATATTGCCGTGTTTCTTGCCCGGTCTCGCTTCTCTCTTGTTGGCTAACATGTTCAGGCTTTGAATTATCCTGGCCCTGGTGTTCCAGGGTTCTATAACATCATCCACCATGCCCTTGGAACAGGCTATATAAGGATTGGCAAATTTCTCCCGGTATTCGGTAATTTTCTGCATCCTGACTTCCTCGGGGTTTTCCGCATTGTTGATATCATCGCGGAAGATGATATTGGCAGCCCCCTCAGGACCCATAACGGCAATTTCGGCATTAGGCCAGGCCAGGGCAATATCCGCCCCGATGGACCTGCTGCACATGGCTACATATGCGCCCCCGTAAGCCTTTCTCAAAATAATGCTGATTTTGGGTACGGTGGCTTCCGAATAAGCGTATAAAATCTTGGCCCCGTGCCGGATAATACCCCCGTATTCCTGTCCTGTTCCGGGTAAAAACCCGGGTACGTCCACAAATGTAATCAGGGGAATATTGAAAGCATCGCAAAACCTGACAAAACGCGCTATCTTGTCGGACCCGTTGATATCCAGGCAGCCGGCCAGGATGCGGGGCTGGTTGGCAACTATACCCACGGACCGGCCGTCAACCCTGGCAAAACCGGTAACTACATTTTCCGCAAAGTAACGGTGTACCTCCAAAAGCTCGCTGTTGTCAACGATGGCCCTGATGACATCCCGCACATCATACTGCTTGTTGGGGCTTTCCGGTACAATCCTGTGAATTTCCCCGTCAAACACCGGTTCCCGCGGTTCAACCCTGGGTGGGTCAGACAAATTGTTTTGCGGGATGAATTCCAGCAAATTCCTGATCATATGCAGGCACTCTTCCTCATCCTGGGCCACAAAATTGGCCACCCCGCTGGTCTGGTTATGGGTCATGGCTCCACCCAGTTCCTCGGTGGACACGTCCTCACCCGTAACAGCCTTGATAACCTGGGGACCGGTAATGAACATCTGGCTGGTATTGGCCACCATGAATATGAAATCAGTAATAGCCGGCGAATAGACCGCTCCCCCGGCACAAGGACCCATAATAGCCGAAATCTGTGGGATCACCCCGGAAGCAAGAGTATTGCGGAAAAAAATCTCCCCGTAAGCGCTTAACGCCGAAACCCCTTCCTGGATGCGGGCTCCGCCGGAATCATTGAGCCCTATGAAAGGCGCTCCCACTTTCATGGCCAGATCCATAACCTTGCAGATTTTCAGCGAGTGTTTTTCACCCAGGGCCCCGCCATAGGTGGTGAAATCCTGGGAAAAGAGGTAAACCAACCGGCCATTGATGGTACCATATCCGGTGACCACCCCTTCGCCCAATTGTTCGTCGCCTTCTTTGGCAAAATCAGGCGCCGGACCCTGGACAAACATGTCCATTTCGACAAAACTCCCCGGGTCCAGTAACAGCTCGATTCTTTCCCGGGCTGTCAGTTTTCCCGCCATGTGCTGGCGCTGAATCCGGCGCTCGCCCCCGCCGATTTTTACTTTTTCCCGGCGGGCTTCCAGTTCCTGTAATTTATCTTCGATAGTCATTACTTACCGCCTCCCCGTTCGCATAATTCGATAAGGGTTCCATAAGTCGCCTTGGGGTGGAGAAAAGCAATCCTGGCGCCTCCGGCGCCCTTGCGGGGAACCTCATCAATAAGCCGTACCCCTCTGGCCTTCAGTTCCTCCAGCTTGGTATCGATGTCAGATACCCTTAAAGCAATATGCTGGATTCCTTCACCCCTGGATGCTATAAATCTTGCGATAGGCCCGTCGGGGTCGGTCGATTCCAGAAGCTCTATTTCGCTGTCTCCTATTGGCAGAAAAGCCACCTTGACTTTTTGCTCCTCGACAATCTCCGTTTCGCTGATTTTAATTCCCAGGACATCCTCATACAGTTTACGGACGGCTTCAATGCTGTTGACGGCTATTCCGATGTGGTCAATCCTGCTTATCATGTGTGATCCTCCTCAGCGCCTGACATTCTTTTCGATGAACTCCAGCATCGTTTTTATCGGTGTTCCCGGCGTAAAGATTTCCGCAATCCCTGACTCTTTTAAAAACGGGATGTCGTCCTCCGGAATAACCCCGCCCCCCAAAACAGTAATGTCATCAATCCCTTCAGCCCTGAGTAACTCCATTACCCTGGGAAACAGGTAATTATGGGCTCCGGACAGGCAGCTTAAGGCAATGATATCCACGTCTTCCTGGATGGCAGCCTGCACTATCTGTTCCGGGGTCTGCCGCAGCCCTGTGTATATAACCTCCATCCCGGCATTGCGAAAGGCCTGGGCAATCACTTTCGCCCCGCGGTCATGGCCGTCCAGCCCCGGTTTTGCGATCAATATGCGAATTGGGTTTGACATCTGCATCCCACCTTCCTAGAAAATAGCCCTCTGCTGGTATTCGCCGAAAACTTCCCGCAGGACGTCACAGATCTCGCCGAGGGTTGCGTAAGCCTTCACAGCTTCCAGAATGGGGGGCATCAAATTATCCGTTCCGCCGGCCGCTTCCTTTAACCTGGCCAGCGCCCTGTCAACCTCGGCTTGGTTTCTCTGCCGCTTCAGAGCCTCCAATTTTATGCGCTGGTTTTCTTCCACCACCGGGTCTACTTTGAGCAGGTTGAGAGGAGTTTTTTCTTCGGTCTGGAACTTGTTAACCCCGATTACAACCCGGTCCCCGGATTCAATTTCCATTTGGTAATGATAAGCGCTGTCCTGAATCTCCATCTGTTGGAAACCTTCTTCAATAGCCCTGACGGCGCCGCCCATTGCTTCGATTTTGTTGATGTATTCCATGGCGGCTTTTTCCATTTGGTTTGTCAAAGACTCCACAAAATAAGATCCGCCCAGCGGGTCCACCGTATCTGTAACCCCGGTCTCATAAGCTATAACCTGCTGGGTCCTTAAAGCTATCAGTACGGAATCCTCGGAAGGCAGGGCCAGCGCCTCATCCCGCGAATTGGTGTGCAGGGATTGGGTGCCGCCCAGAACGGCGCTTAAGGCCTGGAAAGCAACACGCATAATGTTAGTGTCGGGCTGCTGGGCAGTGAGAGTACACCCGGCCGTCTGGGTATGGAAACGTAGCATCTGGGATTTGGGATCCCTGGCTGCAAACCGTTCTTTCATGATTCTGGCCCAGATGCGGCGTGCCGCTCTGAATTTGGCTATTTCTTCGAAGAAATTGAGATGGGCATTAAAGAAGAATGACAGCCTGGGAGCAAAATCATCAACGCTTAAACCGGCTTTAATGGCGGCTTCCACGTAAGCAATACCGTTGGCAATCGTAAAAGCAATCTCCTGAACCGCGGTGGAACCCGCTTCCCTGATGTGGTAACCGCTTATGCTGATGCTGTTCCAGTTGGGCAGATTCCTGGAACAGTAGCCGAATATGTCCGTAACCAGCCTCATGGAAGGTTCCGGCGGAAATATATAAGTACCCCTGGCTATGTACTCCTTTAAAATGTCATTTTGGATGGTGCCCGAGAGTTTCTCGGGAGCAACTCCCTGTTTTTCCGCCACGGCTATGTACATGGCCAGCAGGATTGCCGCCGGCGAGTTAATGGTCATGGAAGTGCTTACCTTATCCAAAGGTATCCCGCTGAAAAGGGTTTCCATGTCCTGCAAGGAATCTATGGCAACCCCGACCTTGCCCACTTCGCCGTAGGACAGCGAATGGTCGGAGTCATAACCTATCTGAGTCGGCAGATCAAAAGCCACACTTAGACCGGTCTGCCCCTGTTCAAGTAAATATTTAAACCGCCTGTTGGTTTCTTCCGCGGTACCGAAGCCGGCATACTGGCGCATGGTCCATAAGCGGCCGCGGTACATGGTGGGCTGTACCGCCCGGGTATAGGGGTATTCTCCCGGTAATCCCAAATCCTCAAGATAATTTAAATCAGCCGTGTCCAGCGGTGTATAGACCCTCTGTACCGGAATCCCGGAATGAGTCAGGAATTCCTGTTTCCGTTCAGGTAAACGGGGCAGTACTTTTTGTTGTATTTTTTGTTCCCACTGCTCCATAGTACTGGCTAAATCTTTGTTGTTCCGTTCCATCTCGGTTCCCCCTTTTGTCCTGCCTGGTTTAAATAACCTTTCTCGTGCCGCTCCGGCTTTCCATTGCCTTCCGCAACAGGTCCGGTACCTCCCACGGCAGCTCTGCCACTATGGCTCCGGCCGCCTCCAGGGCCGTTACTTTACCTCGATAAGTGCCCGTTCCCCGTTCTATGATTGCTCCGGCATGCCCCATCCTTTTTCCGGGAGGAGCGCTCCGCCCGGCCAGGAAGGCTACTACCGGTTTGGTCATTTGTTTGATATATTCCGCTGCCACCTCTTCAGCATTGCCGCCTATTTCACCCACCAGAATGACACCTTCAGTTTCCGGGTCATCCTCGAAACGTCTCAGCACATCCACAAAAGAGAGGCCTACCACTCTGTCACCCCCGAGTCCGACTACCGTTGACTGGCCTATTCCCTCAATTGACAGGCTGTTGGCAATCTCATAGCTTAAAGTGCCGCTCCGGGCCACTATTCCGACATTTCCGGGTTTATATATCCGGTTTGGCATAATCCCGATCTTGCACTTGCCGGGAGAAATCAAGCCAAAAGTATTGGGCCCTACAATAGTAACACCCTTGTCACGGGCATAAGCCATAATGTCTATAGCATCATGAACAGGGACATGCTCTGTAATAATTACAATGGTCTTAATTCCGTTTTCCATGTTTTCAAAAGCCGCATCCTTGACCATGCGAGCCGGAACAAAGAAAATGGTTGCATCGATATCCGTTTTTTCCAGAGCTGCCGCTACGGTGTCGAAAACAGGTACCCCGTGAACTTCCTGGCCCCCTTTTCCGGGAGAAACTCCGCCGACGATTTTTGTGCCGTATTCCAGCATCTGCCGGGTATGAAACTGGCCCTGATTGCCGGTAATTCCCTGGACCAGAACTTTTGTGTTTTCGTCAATGATAATTGCCATTACTATCTCTCCCCCTAACCCGCCTTGGCAATCTCGACAGCTTTGGCCGCAGCTTCTTTAATATTGTTGTAACTATCGATCCCTATCTCTTTTAGGATCGCGATGCCTTCCTTTTCATTGGTGCCGCTGAGCCTTATTACCACGGGCACCTGTATACCCATGCTGTTCTTCACCTTGGCAAAAGCCCTGGCTACTTCATCACACCGGGTAATACCCCCAAAAATATTGACCAGAATCACTTTCGGTTTGGTGGAAATCAATATCTCCAGGGCCTGAGCGGTGGCCTCGGAATCGGCCCCGCCCCCGGCGTCCATAAAATTTCTCGGGTTGCCGCCAAAATGCTGGATAATGTCCAGGGTCGCCATGGCCATTCCGGCGCCATTTGCCATTACGGCAATATTTCCATCCAGTTCCACGTAAGAAATGCCTATGTCATGAGCCTTTTTTTCCAAAGCCGTGCGTTCTTCCACCACCGGCGTTCCGGCCGGGTAGCGGAAGTAGGCCACGTCATCAATGTTGATTTTCGAGTCGGCAGCTATTAAGTGTTCGCCGCTCACCACAAGAGGGTTTATCTCCACCAGCTCACAGTCATATTTCTTAAAAACCAGGTAGACCTTCATAATGATATCGGCCGCTTGTTTGGCCAACGGTCCGGTCAATCCGAGACGACGGACCACTTCCCTGCAAAAATGCGGCATTATTCCTACTTCAGGGTCTATATGTTTTTTGATTATTTGATCAGGCGGGACATCTTCAATGTCCATGCCGCCGCTGGCGGAAGCAATTAATACCGGCTGCTTTCGGGCCCCGTCCAGAGCAATGGAAAGGTAGAACTCCCGGTCGATTCGTATCTTTTTTTCCACCAGAAGTTTTTCTATTTTCAAACCTTTAAGGTCCCTGCCTAAAAGCTCCCCGGCGTAAATTCTGGCTTCCTCGGGGCTTTTGGCGAACTTTATGCCCCCTGCCTTGCCCCGGCCGCCGGACAGAATTTGTGACTTGATCACTACCTCTCCCAGTTCGGCAGTGATTTCAGCCGCTTCCTCGCTGTTGCAGGCTACCCGCCCCGGCGGTATATCAATCCCATGCCGGGTGAAGATTTCTTTTCCCATATATTCAAACAACTTCATCTACCGCAGCTCCTCTCAATAGTTTTATAGCGGGGTTTAATCAGTGACATGAGCAACTTCTGTGCCAATATTTAGTGAAAAAGGGTACACGGTTAAATTTTCGGGTCAACGGTCGAATTCTGGCCCTAAGTTGTCTAAACCCCCGGAAAAACAGACACAACGGGATGTTCTTGCAAATTTATGCACGCAATGTTTTGCATGGTTTGCATGTTCTTGCAGGCAAAAATAAGGGTCTATCCCAGTTACTTATGGGATAGACCCTGGATTATCAGCGGTCTCCGGTCTCTATCTTGCCGACAACAATATCGACAGCCACAATATTTAAACCGGTCAGGTATTCTATTTTTTCTTTCAAAAGTTTTTGGATCTCCTTAATAAGGGATGGGATATAAACACCGTATTTAACCTTAACCGTCAGATTCAAACGCACTCCCCCCGGGTTTTGTTCAACAATGGCTTTTCCCGGCCTTACCGGCAATTGCGACTCCCGGATAATTCTCTTGGCCAAGGCAATTATGGCATTATCGGCGATACTTATTTTACCCAGCAGGAAATAGGTGGGCCTGACCAGGGTTTTTTCCACGGGTTTCTGTGGTTTCGGCCGGTTTTTCAACCTTAAAAACACGTGCACCGGGTCAGTCAACAACCCGGAGAAAGTTTTTCTTACTTCCGCCGTAGGAACGGGGATGACGTGTTTTCCGTAAACATTACGCATATGCTGTGCTGTCCTGATATCCTTTTCCGTGGCAATGTCCTCGATAGTGATTATTTTCTCGGGCTCAGGCAGGTTTAAGCGGCCGGCAATCTTCTTGACCATACCCATTGAAGTTCCAATGATTAGGACCCTTTCCGGGCTTTCCTTTTCAATTAATTCAATGACGCGGTTGGCGTGGACTTGATCGCTGAACAAAGCCGTTTTTACCGCCCCCAGCCGCGTAGGCTGGCTTTTGGCCGAGATGCCGCCCAAAATCCTGGTACCTTTTATCAACAATCCGTCATCGATGATCAAATCAATATTAAATTCGCTGGCAACAAAAGCGGCCCGGTGGCTTTTTCCGGTACCGCTGGATCCCACAAGCGCATATATCTCCATATGCCGCCTCCAGTATTTCCATACCTTGCAAAAAAACCGTCTGCACAGGATGCAGACAGTTAACAGGGATATTGTAAATATATACAGGGATATTTGTGAAGTTATTAAACAACATTGCAAATTTCATGCCAAACTATAATGCAGCAAATCCTTTTCTTTATTTTTTCTTCTTGACCACTGCAATGGCACAATCCGGGCAAACAGTTTGACAGATACCGCAGGCTGTGCACTCATCCATATCGGGTTCAACAGTGGGTGTACCGTAAACACCCAAGTTTAATGACCAGCTCAGGCACTTTTTCGGGCACTTTTCCTTACAAAGCCCGCAGCCCTTGCATAATCCGGGGAAAACGCTCCAGGAACCCTTTTCTCCCTCATAGGAGAATACTTTATACGCCACACTCACGGCAAATACCTCCTTGCTATTGGGCTTTCTCCACCAGCTCCATCCCACGGGAAATGGCCTGGAAATTCAATTCTCTCAGTCTAGGATCCTGTTCAAACTTGTAACCCAGTTTTTTCTCGATGGCCGCTCTGGCTTCCTCCTCGGAAACAACTCCGGTGGCCTTGATTACAGCGCCCATGATAATAATATTAAAGACCCGCGGGTGAAGCTCTTTTTTAGATACCTCTATAGCCGGGATAGCCAATATCCGGCCGGCGTTTTTCGGAAGGTCGTCCTCCACCCCTTCAATGGAAGAATCGTAGACAAAAGTGGTATTTTCATCCACATACTGCCGGGTCCTCCTGACCGCCCGGTCACTCAAGGCCACGACTATATCTCCTTTTTGGAACTTGGGGGAGCCTATTTGTTCCTCCCCGATCTGGAGGAAAGCTATCGAAACACCGCCCCTCTGCTCCACGCCAAAGTTTGGTATATAGAGGGCTTCCCGGCCCTCCTCATTGGCAGCTTCGGCGATAATCTCGGCCACTGACTGAACACCTTGCCCGCCTTCTCCGGCGATGGCAATCTTAACTGCTTTTCCCATGTTATTCACCCTCCTTAACAGCAGGGTTCTTAATTTCTCCTACCTTAAAATACTTCGGCATTTCTTTTTCCACAAAGGCCCAGGTATCCTTGGCATTTGTCCTCCAGTTGGTCGGGCAGGTGGAAAGAGCCTCGACAAATGAGAAGCCGTTGCCGGCCATCTGGTTTTCCAGGGCTTTCTTTAGATAACTCTTCAATTGTTTGAGATTGGCAATTGTCCCCCTGGCCACATAAGCTCCTTCCCGGGTAATGGCGGCAACCATTTCCGGACCCTGGGTGGGATAACCGGTTTGCTCAACGTCTCTACCGTAAGGAGTTGTTTCCGTTTTCATTCCCGGCAGTGTGGTGGGGGCCATCTGCCCGCCGGTCATAGCATAATTGCAGTTATTAACAAGAATAGCGGTAATCCGTTCGTTGCGGGCCGCAGCGTTGACCAGGTGCTGGGAGCCAATGGCGTAACCACCGCCGTCGCCCATATACGCGATACAAACTATGTCCGGGTTGGCCCTTTTGAGGCCGGTCATAACAGGAGTGGTACGACCGTGGTGAGTCTGAACAGTATCTACATTGAAAAAGTCCCAGGCCAGCAAAGAACAGCCGATATCGCAGCCGAATGCTACCCTATCCTGAATTCCCAGTTCGTCTATCACCTCTCCCAGAGCCTTGAGCACCAAACCGTGGCCGCAGCCGGGACAAAATTTATGAGGTTTTGATTCAAGACGCCAGCTTTTTGGCATCTGTGGTACAGTCGTCATTTCGCTTATTGCCTCCTTTCCCTACACCATTGCCTTCACTCTGGCCACAATCTCTTCGGATGTTACTCCAACCCCCGGTTTGAAGAGGTTCTCTACACCAACGGTGGAACCGAAAATAGCCTGCTGGGCTAACTTTGCCAGCTGGCCAAAAGCGGACTCCACAAATAAAAGAGTCTTGGTCTTGTCAGCAACTGCCCTTAACTGTTCGGCGGGGAAAGGACGAAGCGTGATAGGCCGGAAGTAGCCCACTTTATAACCTTCTTTGCGCAGTTCCTGGACGGCCCCTTTGGCGGCCCTGGAAACAACGCCGTGGCTGACCACAACTATTTCCGCATCATCACAATCGAACTGATGGTATTCCACGATCTCGGGAGCAACCTTCATGTATTCATCCATGTACCGGGAAAGTACCTCGTACAATTCTTCTTCGGTGTTGTATGTGTTCCTGATGTGCAGAGGCTGCTTCTCACCGTTGACAGCCTGCTTACCGAAGAAGGGCTCGGGTTCAAGCAGTTCAATTCCCCTATCTTCAGGGTCATAAATAGTAAGCGATTCGCGCATTTTAGCCTGGTACCCGTCTCCCAGCACAAAAGTGGGGAAGCGGTATTTCCATGCAGTATTGAAGGCCTTGATTGTGTAATCAAACACGTCCTGGTGGCTGGCGGTGGAGTAAACTATGCGGAATCCTTCCCCGTTGCCACCATATGTAGTCATGGTAACTTCCTGCTGGGAATAAATAACGGTAGCCGTAGACGGGCCTCCCCTTTGTTGAATGATGACAACGGAAGGGATGCGCATCATTTCGGCCATGGACATGGGTTCCTGCATCAGGGTATTACCCGGTCCTGCCGTAGCGGTAAATGCTTTTTTCCCGGCCAGCACTCCCCCTAAGGTTGTGAAACCGGCAGACAGCTCATCTTCGGTCTGCAAAAACTTCTTCCCATATTTGGGAGCCATCCGCGTCCAATAGTGCATAATCTCGTTTTGCGGAGTAATAGGGTAACCGTACATAATGTCGGCTTTAGCAGCCAGAGCCGCCCAAGCAACCACTTCGTTCCCTGTCATAAAGACTCTTTTCTCTTCCTGGACGGGTTTTTCGACCATGTATTAACACCTCCTGAAAATAAGCGCTCCGTATATTGCCTATCTATAGAAAATGGGATTGCCCACCTGTTTTTACCAAAACGTATCGATCATATAACGGTCCAAAAACTTGACCGGATTCCCAATGCTGTCTGTTTTCCCGCGAATTTCCGGCGCAAACCTGCTCTCTATGTACGTGGCCATCACCGGCAGCCCCAAAAGGCCGGCTGCCTCGCTGACAATCCGCGCCCCTTGCCGAACAAATTCCAGCGTGGTGTCATCGCCTAAATGAGAATTATTCACCAGACCGTGGACAGGACCCAATTGTTTAACATATTCGACAATGTCATTAACTGTTGCCGTCATGGGCCTTCCAATATTAACCACTACAAATATGCGCAGGTCTTCATCTTCATAAGCCCCTTCAATCAGATTCAGGACCCTGGCGCCTTCAACCCCGTAACCTATATCCAGAATTATATCCGTGGGCCTCCTCAGTACCCACCGCATTTCAGGTTTGATTACACTGCCGGCTTCACCGAGGCCCAAAGTGTCAGCGGTTTCCCATGCCACAACCTCAAGCCCCATTTCTTCCAGCCTTTTCTTGATAGGCCGCAGTGTATAAAAAGGCTCTACCAGGTCCAGGTCCACCAGGGTAACTTTATGTCCTTCCTTTAACAGGCTGACAGCCCGGTTGACGGCAACTTCACTTTTACCGCTGGCATATTCGCCTACATAGGCTTCTACAATTCTTGTGTTTATGGGGACACCCCCAAACGTTGTTTGTTTAGTTATTATATACCAAAATCACCTTTGTATCAGTAAAAAAATAAAAGCTTGTCTGGCAGTCGGTTCAACCCCGCAGGAAAGGTTGTCCCGCCTCTTAAGCCTTTAATAACAAGTATACTAAAATGGAGTATGGTAGTCAAGGCAATTATCTCTGTTTTTGGATATGAATCCTCAATTTTCTGACTATTTAATAATTATTTGCTGTACCACAAACAGCATGACGATTCCCGGAATTCCCAGAAAACCCGCCGTCAATGCGGTCACCGGATTTAAGGGAATGTGTATATTAAAGTATGTTCCGAAATAATTAATCACCCATAAGACTACTCCGCCAATGACCGCATTAATTAAGAGTTTAAACATTAATTTTAACGGGACCAGCATTACCCTTCCTATTAAGTATATCAACAATAACCCAAGGGCAAATGCTATCAGAATATTAATATCCATGATTCCACCTCCGTCCGAAACCGGTTAACAGTCGCCTGATATACTTATAGTTGGTTCAGTCTCATTTACAGGCAAATTAGAGGTAATCTTTTCTTTCCTGGCCGTTTTAAGGAGGCAAATATATTTTTTTTCGGCAGCCTCAATGTTGTAAATGGCATAATCAATCATGTCCGGGTCGGTCAAATAATCAAAGTTTTTTAAAGCTATCTGCCATTCCCTGTGAGCCTGTTTAACCATGCCCAGGAAGTCGTTCTGTGCATTACCGGCCTGGTCAACAGCCTGTCCAATATTAAAAATACTTATAATTGAATTTATCACTTTTTTAATCCTGTCGTTCAAAGATAATCCCCCCTCCGGTCTTACTAAAATATATTGAAGGGGGGTACAAGTTATTCATGTTTTCGTTTAATTATTTAAAATGGACATGACCGTCCCGGTTTGTTGTTTTTCCTGTAATTTGACAAAATGATCAAAAAGAATGCCGTATATTTTTTCCATCAGTTCAGGGCTTACGCCTTTTTTTAGGGCGTTTTTCTTAACGCGTTTTAAAATTTCCTGTTCCCTTCTTGTATCTCTAACAGCATCTCTCCCGTTCTTCAGGGTCCCGATAAGGGTTACCAGCTGGGTTCTTTTGGCCAGGAGTTCTACGATCTGATAGTCTATGATGTCTATGTCCTGTCTTAGTTCTTCCACGGACAGGTTAGTTCCTTCACCGGCCAAATGGTTTTCTGTCTGTCCGGTTTTCCCCCAGATTGGATAAGAACCCAGCACCCGGAACAAAGCGGCCATATCTTCAATGGATTCAAGACATTTTTTTACCGCCGGGTCTTCGCGGTGTCCGACCAAATCGATAAAAAACAGGTAGTCCCCCAGGTTTCTTTTGGCCGGCCTGGATTCAATTTTAGTGAGGTTGATATTAGCCAGGGCAAACTCTTTCAGTATCTGGTACAAACCGCCGGGCCGGTCGGTAATGGAGATAACCAGAGTGGTTTTGGCCGGTTTGGTTGCCGGAGTTTCTTTTTTGGAAATTACCACAAACCTGGTCTGATTTTCCCGGCAGTCCTGGATATCGTATTCCTGTATTTCAAGGCCGTAATTGGCGGCAGCCTTCTCGTTTCCTATAGCCGCTACGGGCTCTTTTCCACTGCTTACTATCCGGGCAGCCTCGGCAGTGCTGTCAACTTCGCGCAAAGGGACCCCCGGGAAATGGCTGTTCAGATATTTTCTGCACTGGGCCAGCGCCTGCGGATGTGAAATGATCAGTTTTATCTCCTCTTTACTAACTCCCGACCGGACCAGGAGGTTATGTTTAATGGGAAGTATTACTTCACCGACTATGTTTAGCTGCGGGTCGCTTACGATAAGGTCCAGGGTAAGGTTTACCGTGCCTTCAATGGAATTTTCCAGAGGCACAATTCCGTGCGAAACCCGGTCTTCGCTGACCGCGGTCAAAACCTGCGGTATGCTGGGATATGCCGTCGCATTCGCTGTTTCCGTTCCCAGGTAAAGATAAAGCGCTTCTTCACAGTGGGTGGCTTTCGGGCCCAGATATCCGTATGTCTCGTTCATACTACCCCTCTCTCCTTAACCAGTGTTTTTCCTACCGACTGAGCAACAGGCGCCAGCTCTTCCATCAACTGCCTGAAGTTTTCGGGCGTTAAAGACTGCGGCCCGTCACATAAAGCCTTGCAGGGATCGGGATGGACTTCTATCAACAGCCCGTCGGCTCCGACTGCCACGGCTCCTTTTGACAGGGGCCCCACCAGCCGCCAGTCTCCCGTCGAGTGGCTCGGGTCCACTATAACGGGTAAGTGGCTAAGCTGTTTAATCATTGGCACCGCACTGAGGTCCAGGGTGTTTCTGGTATATGTCTCAAATGTCCTGATTCCTCTTTCGCACAGGATTACACTGTAATTCCCCTCTGACATTATATACTCCGCAGCCATCAACCATTCTTCCATGGTTGCCGACAACCCTCTTTTCAAAACCACCGGTTTGTTCACCCGGCCAACAGCTTTCAGGAGCTGAAAATTCTGCATGTTTCTCGCCCCAATCTGGATCAAATCCACGTACTCCAACGCCAGAGACAGGCTTCTTTCATCGACAACTTCAGTAATGGTGGCCAGCCCGGTTTCCCTGCCGGCTTCGGCCAGCAGTTTCAGCCCTTCTTCTTCCATGCCCTGAAAACTGTACGGAGAAGTCCTGGGTTTGTATGTACCTCCCCTGATTGCTTTGGCCCCCGCTTCCCGGACCAACCTGGCGGTTTCCATCAATTGTTCCCTGCTTTCCACGGCACAGGGTCCGGCAATAACGGTAATCTCGCTGCCTCCGATGGTGAACTCCTTAACCTTAATGACTGTATTCTCGGATTTTGCCTCCCGGCTGACCAGTTTATAAGGCTTCATAATAGGCACAATTTTCTCTACCCCGGGCATAATTTCTATGCCCGAATCCATGATCTGCTTGCGGTCACCTATAGCCCCAATCACAATCCTTTCCACCCCTCTAATCAGGTGGGTCTTAAAACCCAACTGCTCCAGGCGTTTTTTCACTTCCCTGATTTGTGCTTCCGTAGCCCTCAAATCCATGACAACCACCATTATCATGCCCCCCTTATTTTTTCCAAAAACCTCAATAAAAAAAGCCTCATCCCCTATATGGGACGAAAGCTTTGCTTCCGCGGTACCACCCAAATTGGCCTGGCGGCCCTCTCAGAAGGTACGAATTTAGGTGTCAGGTGAATACTGGTCACTAACCACTAAATTGATACCCCCTTCCTTTTAACGGTGGAAGCTCCGGCCCGGCCTACCAGAATAACCTTCAGCCTGCTGCTCAGGAGGGAAATTTCAATCACCGTATCGTGGCGAGGCTTCCAGTCAACGACCCCGCCTCCCTGGGAGGACTTTATCGGCGACCTACGCGCTCCTTCATCGCGTTTACCAGTATTTTGTTAGTGGCCAGTGACCGGTGGTCTGTGGCCAGTAATAAAAAAGCCTTCGCCCCCATGGGACGAAAGCTTGATAACTTCCGCGGTACCACCCAAATTGACCTGCGGTCCTCTCTGCAGGTACGAACCCAGCGCCGTCACCCCCGGCCATAGGTAATTGACTGCTGGCAACTGGCCACTGAATTGATACCCTCTTCCTGTTAACGGTGGAGTTCCGGCCCAATCTACTCAGCCCTCTCAGACTTTTCAACCGGCAGCTCCGGAGTGAATTTCGGCCGGCCATTTCCGAAGGGGCTTTCAGTCGGCGGCCCCTTCTCCCTGTCAGGAATGTTCCCGGCTTACTTATCTCCATCAAAGCTTTTCAGCATAAAAATATATTTGGAGGTTATTTTAGCATAAATATTAAAATAAGTAAATAAAAATTTTTTGTCAGTATACAAGCGTTTACAGCTCCCGGCGGCCTTCAAACGCCTTGGACAGGGTCACCTCATCGGCATACTCCAAATCTCCGCCGACGGGGAGACCGTGGGCAATCCGGGTTACTTTTATCCCCAGAGGCTTAATCAGCCTGGCCAGGTACATCGCTGTCGCTTCTCCTTCAACATTGGGATTGGTGGCCACAATGACCTCTTGAACGCTGCTGTCCCGTAATCTGGCTAAAAGTTCTTTTATCTTCAGTTCGTCCGGGCCTACCCCCTCCATAGGAGAAATCGCCCCCTGCAGGACATGATATAACCCTCTGTATTCCCTGGTCCGCTCTATAGCGACTATATCTCTCGGCTCTTCCACAACACAGATGACGGACCTGTTCCGGGATTCGTCGCGGCAGGTCTGGCAGGGGTCTGTATCTGTCAAATTGCTGCAGACAGAACAATACCTTGTTTTCTCCCTGGCATTGACAATTGCCCTGGCCAGAGCCCTGGCTACTCCCGGGTCGGCATTAAGAATATGAAAAGCCAGTCTCTGGGCCGTTTTGGGCCCGATTCCCGGAAGTTTGCCCAATTCTTCTATAAGTTTGGCCACCGGCTCCGCGTAATAGAGCAACAAACTTCACCTGCCTAAAATAACCCTGGAATTTTAAGCCCACCGGTTACTTTACTCATTTCTCTGGCCACCAGTTCCTGGGATTGGCGTAACGCTTCGTTAACGGCAGCCAATATCATATCCTGGAGCATTTCCACATCCTCCGGGTCAACAGCCTCAGGGTTAATCTCAATTGACAAAATCTCCTGCTTTCCGTTGGCCACCACTTTAACCATTCCGCCGCCGGAACTGGCCTCCACGGTTTTGTTCACCAGTTCTTCCTGAAGCTTAGCCATGTCGGCCTGCATCTTCTGGACCTGTTTCATCATTTTTCCCATATTACCCATCATAACAGTTTTCCTCCTTAATTACCCTGCTCGCCCCCGGTCGGGAGCCTGTTTTTTAATCCTGAATCTCTATCACGTCACCACCAAACAGTCTTGCCGCCTCTTCAACCAGCGAATCTCTACTGTCATAGGATTTTGAAACATCCTTGGGTTCTCTGGCAAATTCGTCCTTGAACTTACACCGGACCTTCAGTTCAGCGCCCAAAACTTCCCTGATCACCTGCTCAATGGCGTTTCTGTTTTCCGCTTGCTCCACCTTTTCCTTGTGAAACCCATATTCCGGCGGGAAACCTAAAATAAGTTTTCCATCTTTGACTTCCAGCGGTTCCCCTTCTATCAAAAAGGCCCTGGCGGACATGCGCACTTTTTTGATCCGCTCCAGGATCTCCTGCCAGCATTTCCGGATTGTTTCAGCATTCACCGGCTCGCCTTCCCCGCCAATGCTCCGGGCGCTTTCCTGTTTAAGAGAAGCAGGTTTTCCCGCTGTTTTAACGCCTCCAGCATGTTCCGAAGCCTTCCCCGTTTCGCGGGAAACGGTTTTGGCAGTCGTTTTCGCTGATGCTGTTTGATTCTGGGCCAACAGCTCTTCCAGCCTGCTGACCCGGCTAACTATGTCACCACCGGGGGCTGCCGCCGCATCTTCGGCTTTTATCACGGCAAGCTCCAAAATCAGCCGTGGTTGAGAGGTCCACTTCATTTCCCGTTCCGTGGAAGTCAATAATTCAATCAAAGAAATAATCCTGTTCCTGCCGAAACCTGCGGCCAGTTCCTCCATTGTCCGAAGCACCTCTCCCGAGACAGGAACCAGCTCATCAACATCATCACAAACTTCAATCAATAATAAGTTGCGAAAATAATGGACCAGGTCTTTGGTAAACTGCCGGACATCCTTACCCTGGCGCACTAATTCATCCACCAGTTTAAGGCCGGCCGTGACATCATTATCCCTGAGATATTCGGCCATCTTGGTCAAAAGCTCGGTATTGACCGTGCCAAGCACCGCATTAACATCGTCCACGGTGACCTTGCCACCGCCAAAGGAGATGCACTGGTCCAAAATACTGAGGGCGTCCCTCATGCCCCCCTCCGCCGTTCTGGCGATGAGACTTAAAGCTTCATCGTCCGCATCGGTTCCTATATCATTTATTACGGCCTGAAGCCGCTCTTTAATGTCACGGAGCCCGATGCGCCTGAAATCAAAGCGCTGGCATCTGGAAAGAATGGTTAACGGTATTTTGTGAGGCTCTGTGGTAGCAAGCACAAATATAACATGGGCCGGCGGCTCCTCCAAGGTTTTCAGCAGGGCATTGAAAGCCTCGGTTGTCAGCATATGCACTTCATCAATAATATATATACGGAATTTACCCTCAGTGGGAGTGAATTTGACTTTCTCTCTCAAATCCCTGATTTCATCTATGCCCCTGTTGGATGCAGCGTCAATTTCCATCACATCCATGGAATTTCCTTCGGTTACTCTTTTACAGTTCTCACACCGGTTACAGGGTTCAATACCAGGGCCGTTCAGGCAGTTAAGGGCTTTCGCCAAAACCTTGGCCGTAGAGGTTTTGCCCGTACCCCTGGGACCGCAAAACAAATAAGCATGGGAAATCCTGTTGTTCCCAATAGCATTCTGTAATGTGCGGCTGATATGTTCCTGCCCGATTATGTCCGAAAATTTCTGCGGTCTCCATTCCCGGTAGAGAGCCACGTAACCCATTGTTCACACCTCATCAATACAACTGTAATCCTATTATCTCACAGCTTAAATATGTCTCGCAACCCGTTATTTAATTCGCTGTGAAAAACCTAAATCCCTTTTCACGCAGGGAACAAAGGGTAAAAATTTAACGGGATGGGTATGTTCCGCAGAGCGAGTCTGATTCAATAAACTGAACAGCCGGGTTATCCCCGGCTGTTGAAAATTTGAGCCGTGCACCTGTCTTTGGCAATTACCCCCCAAGCGTTACCGGCGCAGTTAACTCGGACCAGGCGCCCTTACGGCACACGCGAGGACCTGCTTACCGCTGCTTCCTTCCGGACCTGACGGGGTTCACAAGTTCACGTTGCGTAAGACCCGGTCTTCAATGCCACTTACGACGGTCAGGCCTCACGGAGTAAAACCGGGGACAGGAATTCCACCCTGCTATAGCGGATTGCAGGTGCAGGGCACCGCTACCTCCCCGTGTAGCACGGCCAAAACCTTTGTCACAATAGAATCTATCTATAAGATATCAACAGCCAGTAACTAACCGTCATTTGCCGTTTTTTCGGCCGTCAGCCGCTAGTCACTGGCCAATTTAACATTAATGGCGGAGAGAGAGGGATTCGAACCCTCGAGGCAGGATTTGGCCCGCCTACACGATTTCCAGTCGTGCTCCTTCGGCCAACTCGGACATCTCTCCATGGTCGATTAATCATGAAAATACTTTCATTATAGGGGTGACCGATTTCGCTTAATCATTATACAATTAATTTTAGTCAGATGCAAGTGTTTTTAGCCGCTGATTGACGCCCTACCATCTGTTCTTTGGCCTTCACCAATAAAGTGACCGCTTCGTTTACCGGGGTGGGTACACCGTACTTTTTCCCCAGTCTTACAACAGCGCCGTTCAGCGCGTCAATTTCGGTTTTTTTGCCTTTCCTGATATCCTGAAGCATGGAAGCATGGTGATTAGCTGTAAGCGGGACAGTTTTATTGTAGAATTCCTCCAGGTAACTGTCGGCATCGGCCCAAAAGGTTTTTTGCTTCATGGCTGCAAGGAGGCTGAATATCTCTCTGACAACGCTGTTCATTAAGGAGCGAGAATATTCTGTTTCCGCCAACTCCCCGTAATTCACCTCAAAAACCGCGCCCAGTGGGTTTAAAGAAGAATTGTAAATTATTTTGGCCCATACATATTTCATAACTTCTTCCGATACCCTGGTGGGAATACCGGCTTGGCAGAAAACCGCGGCAAAATCATCCAAAACCTTTTTATCAATACGGTTCCCAGGCGAGCCTATCACCACATCATCTGCTATGACGGTAACCTCAGACCATCCGGTATCCCTGGTCACAGCCCCAAAAATAACCCGGGCCAGGATCACCTTATCCACTGAAAAAAATCCGGTGGCTGCTTCAAAATTACCGTACCCGTTTTGGGCGAGCAGTATATATGTCTCCGGAGAAATCACCCGGCTCAGTTCCCGGGCGACTTGGGCCGTATCAAAAGACTTTACCGTCAGGATCACCAGATCAAAATCGCAGTCGGCAAGGTCTTCCACCTGGCCTGCAACCGCGTCAAGTTCAGCTGCGTGGTCACCCCAGATCCCTGTTACTCTTACTCCCTGCTCCTTTATCTTATCAGCAGCCGGGCTCCGGGCAAAACCCACCACCCGGTGCCCCGCTTTTTTCAGCAGACAGGAATATACCGTTCCCAAAGCGCCAAGGCCAAAAACCAGTATATCCAAGGTAAGTCTCCTCCTGATTAACGCTTTCTCCCGGCAAAAGCGCTTGCCTCCCCATTTTTGCCGTACCTACTTCAATTATAACATATCCCCAAGATTTCTTAGTACTATTTAGCTGTTTCTTTTTTCATTTTATGGCGAGTTTTATCACTCTAGCTCTCGTTCAGCATTTTGTATATCAACTGCTGAGCATATGGGCTGGGATCAAACATAACATACAAGGGGCTGCCGTTTTTCTTTACCACTTTACCATAGTATTCCACCATATCTTTGTTTCCCGGTTGCTGCTGCCTCATTATAAAGGCTCTCTCATCCTCTAAATTACACCAATCCAAAAGAACCTTTATTTTCTGCTTATCCTTCACCTCCACGGTCTCATCCGTACCAACCTTTTTCACAATTATAGCCGACACGTCCTCCGGATTTAGGAACAGCTCTCCCAAATAACCGTGTTTCTCCAGAAATGCCTCAAAATTTTTATATTCTGCATAATAGTTCAAATTGTAGAAAGCGTAATTCTTCTCGAAATCCGTCTTCGAAACAAACTCTACGTTTGCCCGGGAGGAAACCTTGCCTTCCATAACAGCTTCATAGGAGACATTTAAGACATCTCTTCTCAGGGCCGTTAAAGCTTCGTCTATTTCTCCCCGTTTATATATGCGCACGCTTTTGCCCAAACGATGATTGTTTACATTTATCTGGTCAATTTTGTCCCCATCTGTTTTGAAAAGCGGTGCGTACATACTCTTCTTTGCTTCCTCGGAGTTGAATATAGGGTATAGGAATTCGCGGTAGCGGGAAATGTCAATACTGTAT
>DYZU01000002.1 GCA_022735835.1 Thermincola sp.
AAAATCCGACTTCTGACCTCTGACGACCGACGACCGTTTCCGGCGGTTTGTTTCTGTTGCACTTTCCTTGGGGTCGCCCCCACTGGGTATTACCCAGCACCCTGCCCTATGGAGCTCGGACTTTCCTCAGGCGCCCCCTTTCGGCTTGGCGCCCGCGATCATCTGATTTACTCGGTATTTATTCAACTTCGGACTTACATATTAACACTTTTCCTGAAATATGTCAAATGCCAGGACCTGTTAACTTATATCTAACAGATCCGCTCTCATGGGTGAATAAGTGACTATCTCCACAGTGTCCTCCAATGCTTCAATTTGATGCTCCGCGTAACTGCTGACCACCAGGGCGGACCCTTTTCTCATGATGATTTCTTTATCAGCCACTATATATTTTAAACTTCCTTTTAAGATATAACTGCCCTGCTCATGTATGTGTTTATGCAAGCCTATCTGGGTGCCTTTATTGTATTTAAACCGGACAATCATCAGTTTGGGCGTAAAAGCCAGGATTAAACCTATAATACCTGGATATACCTCGAATTGCAGGGCCTGGGCGGTTATCATGTCCGGGGAGGCCATGGCGGCTGCCTTGGCCAGTTCTCTTGACCTTTGGTTGTTTTTGCTGGGCACAAATTTTATCCGGCAACCGTCAAATTCGCGGCTCAGTGCTTTTACCTCTTCGTAAAGAGGCATTATGTTCCGCGCACGGGCCAGCATATTCTCCGAAAGCTGACTTACTACAAGGCGGTTGTCCGAATAGATTGTAACGTTATTGAACTTCCAGCTGCGGGCTTTAGCCAGGGCTCGGATAATTGCCTGATAAACAGCCGAATTCTGAGTGGCCGTCCCGATATGTTCGGCCTCTTCAAATAAAGGTTCTGCGTCCGGGTCTGTGTGAATACATATCCCCACCCCGGCATCGCCGTTGTTTTGCTTGGCATATCCTCCCACAAAAATATGTATGTTATCCAATTTTGTTCACTCCTGTCTGTATCCGGTCTTCAATAAATGTTTCCATAACCATTATATGTAGAAAAAAACTGGTTTGATATCGGAACAGACGGGAAGTTGTTTTTATTCAACTACCAGCAAACGGCCGCAGTTATCACAAAATACATCCCGAGAACCGGATCTGCTCAATTTTATCAGGTCAAACGAAACGGTCATATGACAACCCGAACAAACCCCTTTTTGCAGCAAAGCAACACCTTTGCTGTCATCGAATTTTCGGCATAATTCCAGGTACATGGCCAGGTGTTCCGGGGAAACCTTTCGTTCCAAGTCGTCCAACTGCTCCGCTATTTCGTTCAGCGCCTGTGCCAGGCTCGCTTTTTTGTTATCATAAACCTCTTTTAAACGGCGAAACTGTGTTTTGGCTTCCTCTAATCGTTTTAATAATCCTCTTACCCTCTCTTCTCCATTCTCTATTTTGTCCATTAACTCCAGTATCTTCTCTTCTACCCGCGCTGCTTTTTCCCTGGTAACATTAATGTTTTTCTCTGCAGCCTCCAGTTCTTTGACGTTGGTAATTTCACCGCTGTATAACTCCAAACCGGCCTTTTGTATTTTATCCGTGAGCATCGATAAACCGTCTTCTTCCTCTTTGAGGGTCTTCTTAAGCCGACTCAACTCATCCTTGAGGTTCCGTATCTCGTCCTGTCGTCCCTCTATATCTTCCTTTAGCCTTTTTAATTCCTTTGCTTCCGGAATTGCTTTAAGCTGCTTTTCCATGTTTAATTTTTTTTCTTCCAGGTTTTGCATTTCCCAGAAAAGCCTGAGACTGGACAAACAAATCACACCCTTAAATAATTTGGATGAAAAAATAGAAGGCAAAAGCCTCCTATTTAATAATAGCCGAAGGGATCATAATTTGATTTGGAAACGTAAACCGGAACGGATAAACCTTCCTCTTGGAGAGAATCGGCCAGAAGCCGGGCCAGTCTTTCGACAACAGGAAATTCGGTGGCATAATGTCCCGCATCCACAAAATTTAAACCCATGACTATAGCCTCCTGGGCTTCATGGTATTTAAAATCCCCGGTCAAAAACACGTCAGCGCCGGCAAAAACTGCCTTGTGCAAAAGTCCTGCTCCGCTCCCCCCGCACACGGCAATCTTCTGTACTTCGGCTTCAGGGTTGCCGCCGTAACGTACCGTGGGTACACGCAGCCTCTCTTTAACCATGTCCATAAAATGCCGTAATTTAACCGGCTGAGGTAATTTTCCGATTCTGCCGAGACCGAGCCTTTCCGGCTGATTGGCCAGGGGATACACATCGTAAGCCACTTCTTCGTACGGATGAGCCTTGATCATCGCCCGGATAACCCGCTCAACCTGATTTCCCCTGACCACGGTTTCCAGTCTTACTTCAGCGGCTTTTTCCAGGACGCCGATTCCCCCTATAAAAGGATGGCATCCCTCGGCCGCCTTAAACGTACCCGTACCGTGAACCGAGAAAGTACAGTCCGAGTAATTGCCGATCCAGCCTGCGCCGGCCCTGGTCATGGCGTCCCGCACTGCATCCTCATGGTCTTCAGGTATGAAAACCACGATTTTGTATAAATTTTCAGCCTTATCCGGGTTAAGTACTTTAACATTTTCCAATTTAAACAGTTCCGCCAGTATCTTGTTGACTCCTTCCCGGGCGCTGTCCATATTTGTGTGGGCACAATAGACAGCAATATTCCTCTTGATGATTTCAGTTAATAAAGCGCCATAAGGCAAATCGGCCCTGATGCTCTTTAAAGGCTTAAAGATAACGGGGTGATGAGACACGATCAGGTTTGCTCCCAAAGATACCGCTTCATCAACTACCTGCGAATTGACATCAAGTGTAATTAGGACACCGCTGATTTCACCGGCCGGGTCCCCGATGTTGAGCCCTGTATTGTCCCAATCCTCGGCCAGGCTTTTGGGGGCAAGCCGCTCGATTAAACTTATTACCGTCTGACATTTGACAGGCATTTAAGAACCCACTCCAATCTTTCGGTTCTGTCCAGCAGGTTTTGCCGCTTAGTCATTGTATCAACCGAAGAACTCCGCTCCATCTCGGAAATAATCTTCCTGTTCTTGTCTATTTCTCCGGTAAGCAACTCATATAATAAAGGATGCTTTTTATCAAACAACCTGGGACCTATTGAAATTAAAGTCCTGTCAGTTGTCTCTTCTGTACCGGGCACAGCGGATATTACTTCGTAAAGGCGGCCGTCCTCATTAACCAAATCCTCATCGGCAATACGCCAACCGTTGTCAACCAACCATTCCCTTAAGTGTCCGGAGTCAGCCATGGGTTGTAATACCAGCTGCTTTATTTGTCCGGCTTTCTCACCCGCATTTTGCACAATCTGCCGGATGGTCGAGCCTCCCATTCCGGCAATGACCGCCAGTTCGGCCTCGCCGGGCCGGATTATGTCAAAACCGTCACCCTGTCTGAGATTAATTTTGTCGGCAAACCCGGCCTCGGTTACATTTTTTTGCGCAGCTTCCAAGGGACCCGCATTAAGATCACCAGCAATCACTTTCGGAGCAATACCGTATTTTACCAGGTAAATAGGCAAAAGAGCATGGTCTGTCCCGATATCAACAACGGTGCTGCCGGCAGGAATAAATCCGGCTATACTTCTTAACCTTTCAGGAAGTTTCAAAACGGATAACCTCTGACTTAAAACTGTATATGTTTTAGTATTTTCAACATGGCCGGTTAAAAACCTCTTCGAAACCATACATTTTTATCCTCACCGCAAAAACAGTTTCAGAAAGTTCAGGATTATTTTCCAGAAACTTTTCTCTCCCATATATGAATCATAACAGTGTTTATGGAAATAATAATGAGCGTAAAGGGTTCATAACAGCCGAGCAAAGACCGTCACAGGCTCGTTATGCGGGTCTGTGACGGTCGAGCAAAGGTTATTACAGGGTCAAAAAGGTATTCCCTTGAGGCTCTGTAATAGCCGGAGCGCAGATTATTACGCGGCTTCGCATGGGTCTGTAGTGGTCCGAACGATCACTACAGGCTCAGTAGAGGTCCGTAATAGTCGAGCCACGATCATAATGGGTTCTGGAAGGTTTTTCCCGGATTTTTTTCCGGATGTACAGCCTATAGGGTCTGCAATGGCCGAGAGGTCATTGCAGGCTCGGTAAGGACTCATTATGGTCAGACAAAGGTTGCCATATGTTCCGTAAGGTTCCGTAGCAGCCGAAAGGTTGCTGCGGGGTCTGCAGGGATGTATGGTAGCCGGCGGTAGGTTGTTATGGGCTCTTTTAATTTATTTATTCCCCACATTAATAAACGGCATTGCTCCGCTCCCCGTAACCTGGGGCATTTTACCGTCCCATTTTTCCACGG
>DYZU01000027.1 GCA_022735835.1 Thermincola sp.
AAAGCCAGGGAGTGGCAGATATATTCCTCCACGACGGCAACAATTCAGCTTGTTACCGGCTCCCGCATTCGCGGATTGCCGACAAGCGGACATCAGACTCGTCGTTCCGGAACATATCTGCCACTCCCCCGTATTTATGGACAAAAATTAGAGCAACTGCCCCATTTTTAACCGGTTTCGCTTTTTTTTCGGCCTGTTTCAGTGCTTTCGAATGTCATCGTCACGTTTTTGGGTACAGCACCCTTAATTTCCACCTGGATGGCCTTGATAATGGCCATCGGAATGGGACAGTCTGTATGTTTAAGCTTCTCATGGGCGGTTCTGTATATTATGGAATCACAAAATCGGTCAAAAACCCCCTTGGTCCAGTCGATTACCCCCAACTCTTCATTGAGGGACTGAAGCGCCCCGCAGGCAGTGATTATATTAATGTGAATCCTTTTTTTGTCAAGAGCCTGCACTTTAATTACGGCAGTGTAGCCACAGGCACCTGCGCTAATGCGTACTTTTGTCACGGCGAAGTTATCCCCTCCAGGCAATCCTCAGTCTAGCTTCGCGGAAGATAAATTACAGGTTGCGCTTTCTTTGTTCATCGATTAATTTAATGGTATTAAGCAGCTGCTGGACAACTGCCAATGCCTTGTGGGCGTCAGGGGCGTAACCGTCGGCCCGCCATTTGATGGCATGCAGTTTTGTGACCGGTGAACCGCCAATCATTACCTTCAAATCAGGCTTTTTCTCTTTGAGTTTTTTGATCAGGCCTTTCATCTCGTACATCGTTGTGGACATCATGGAAGACATGCAGACCAGGTCATAGTCGTTTTTTAAGGCTTCCTTGAAAAACAGTTCGGTCGGCACGTCCCGGCCAAGGTCAGTGACATCATAGCCGGATATTTCGAACATCATTCTGACCAGGTTCTTGCCGATGTCATGAACGTCGCCTTCAACCACCCCGATTAAGATTTTTCCGCTTGCATTCTGAATAGTTGAGGTCATGTGGGGTTGAAAGATTTCCAGCCCTTTATACAGCGTTTCCGCGCACATGAGCATTTCCGGGATAAAATAGACCTGTTCCTCGTAAAGACGGCCCACCTCCAGCATTCCGGGGATCAGCCCGTCGAATACCGCTTTATTGGCATCGAGGCCAAGGTCAAGGTATTCTTGACAAAGTGCGGCTATGTTTTCCGAGTCGAAGTTAATTACAGCGTCTTTAAGTGCTTTCAGCAGAGGGCCTTCTTTGTTTGGCGACATGGCATTCCCTCCCAGCCTGTAGTTTTCAATCTGATAATGATTTTTTATGATAATAACTTACGGTTTAATTTAAAAAACTCCAGAAAATTAAGTAAAAACCTTAATTCACCCGGTTCCAAATCCCTTACGGCAGTTAAAACCGCCTGAACCTTCGGGTCGTTGAGAAGTGAAACAAGTTCGGGGCTCAAATTTGCCAGGAATTGAGAATTACTGTTGGTGTCAACCAGCAAGTAAGAGGTTTCAACATCCAGGCATTCGGCGATTCGTTCCAGTGTCTCCAGGGAAGGCATGGTGATATTGTTTTCAATCTGGCTGACCAAACCCGGTGAAATGCTGGCCGCGCTGGCCAGCTGGGCCTGTGACATCTCCATTTTTTCACGGAGGGCCCGGATTTTATCTCCCAGGTTTATCCCATGCGGGCTTCTTTCCACAAAATACCGCATGGTTACATTTAAAGCGGTTGACAGTTTTTCCAGGTGTTCCAGGCTTGGTTTAATCAGGTTTTTTTCAATGTTCCGGATGTCTTCGGGCGGCACTTCGCTTAATTCCGCCAGGTCTTCGGTGCTTAAACCCCGGCTTTTTCTGATGGCTCTGAGCTTTTCCCCGGTCATTGTATTATTTCCCGAATCAGTCATCAAATAGGCCAGGGAAATATTTAAATACGAACTTATTTTTCTTAACATAATCAGGGAAGGCTTTTTTATGTCCCGCTCGACAGCGCTTAAAAATGACGGGGATACATCAAGTTTTTTCGCTAACTGGGTAATCGTTATACCCCGTTCTTTCCGGAAATCCCTGATTTTAGCTCCCAATGACATGATTATACACCCTTGTTGACTTACTATATGTTAAAAAACATTCTATCACAATTCCTGTATGTTGAAAAGTAAAAAAACAACAGAAAACTTGCAAAATATATAGAACCGGTAAAAAAAGATTGCTCCCAGGTTAAATACTTATTATAATCATAATTGAATAATAAAAATAACTATTTTGTTTGACGTTTTACATTAGAGCAAGCCGGAGCCAACTTGATTTTAATAAATATAAATTTTAGTATAAGTATAATAAAATTTAACCTAATAAACCATTCGGTGTCGAATTCTGACCGTTTAAGGGGAAAACTCAACCGTTCAAAGAACGTTTCTTTAACCTTAAAGGTTTATGGGATTATAATTAAGATAGACTTTAAGTGTATTTTTTAATAGTTTGTTAACGGCATCCATGAGCAATAATTTGGGCTGTTTTTATTTAAAGGCATGGCAATAGTATTGGTGTAATAAAAATAAACTATCAAAACCATTCAAGGTCCTATTTCTTCAGTTCAGGTTAAGAAACAACTGTTTAACGAATTTTAAATTCAAATATATAAGTTTAAAAGTTTATAATGATTATCAATAAAAAGCCTTTTTTTAAAAGAATTTTTTTGGACCGCCACTTAGTATTGGTAAAATAAGCATGACCAAAAGTTGCCTATGTTAGTGGTTTTTCACAGCTGCAGCTGATTTACATAAACCAGTGAAAGGGAGGTGAACGGATCTCCATGCGTTAATGTTAAGGGTTCAAGGTGTTCTTTATTAATTTATTGCTTAGAGGAGGTTTTTAAGTAATGGCTAGTGCAGAAAGAGAAAAGGAGCTATTTCAGGCTTTAAAGCAAGGAGTTATCGATTATGACGAGGA
>DYZU01000028.1 GCA_022735835.1 Thermincola sp.
AAATGTGGTCCGGGAACCGGCTCACCAGCGCCAGAACATTGTGGAAAACAGGTATGCAGAAGATGTACCCAAGCAGCCGAGGAAGGTGGAAAAACGGATTGGCCGTAACGAGCCCTGCCCGTGCGGCAGCGGCAAGAAATACAAAAAGTGCTGCGGACAGTAATGAAAAGGCGGACGGGTTTTTTAAACCCTGTCTGCCTTTTATACTTTGGAATAAAAGGCAGACAAAAAGCGTTTCAAAGCGCTTTTTTTAAAGGCAAACTCTAAAGTCGGGAGGGGGATTTTCCGATATTAAATAATGTTAAACGCCTTATTTCGACACCAAGTGAAAAAAATGTCAAACAAACCGTAATCGAGGCAGGAAAAGAAGAATTGCTGGCCAATTATTATTTTAGTGGAACAAGTAAAATTTTCTAAGAGGTGGCGCATACCGTGGATTTAACGTCAATTATAGGTATTCTTCTGGGTTTTGGGATGTTAATAGGCGGTTTTATGTTAGAGGGAGGGCACTTCACTTCCCTGTTGGAACCGACCGCTGCCATGATAGTCTTCGGCGGCACGGCCGGCGCTACTATTGCCAGCTTCGGCATGGATGACATAAAACAGGTTGGCAAGCTGTTCAAAATCATGTTCACCGAGAAGAAATATAATGTCAGTGAACTTATTTCAAGCCTCTGTGGGTTTGCGGAGAAGGCGAGACGTGAAGGTTTGCTCAGCCTGGAACGGGAAACGGCCTCCATCGATGATGAATTTGTACGCCAGGGGATCCAGTTGGTCGTTGACGGGACTGACCCCGCCCTGGTCCGGGATATTCTGGAGACCCAGATAGACTTTACCGACCAGAGGCATAAAATTGGTGCGGACATATTTGAAGCTGCGGGCGGTTACTCGCCTACGATGGGCATTATCGGTACGGTTATGGGTCTGGTCCACGTTTTAAGTAACCTTAGCGATCCCGATAAACTGGGGCCCTCCATCGCCGTGGCCTTTATTGCTACCTTGTACGGCGTCTGTTTTGCCAACGTCGTATGGCTCCCGATTGGTCATAAACTGAAGTTAAAAAGCAAACAGGAGCGTTTCATGAGAGAAATAGCCCTGGAAGGAATCCTTTCCATTCAGGCAGGAGACAACCCCAGTATCGTAAGAGAAAAACTGAAGGCTTTCTTGGCGGCGAAAGTACGCCAGGAAGCTGAGAAGTCCAGGGAATAGGGGTGGACCTATGGGCAAACGCAACTCGGAACCCGAAAAAAAGCCCAACCATGAGCGGTGGCTTATTACATATGCGGACCTGATTACCCTGCTCATGATTTTTTTTGTCTTGCTGTATACGATAAGTAACATTAACTCCAGAAAGTTTGCCCAGCTGGCCGCTTCCATGAGTGAGGCCCTGCTGGGGCAGAACAGCGGGTACTTTATCGGTGACGCGCCGGGTCCGCTGCTCATCCAGGATACTACTGCTGCCGGTGGTAAGAATGAACTGGCTAACATGCAGAAAGCCAAGGAAGAGATCGAAAAATATATTGAAAGCCAGGGCCTGAAAGGAAAAGTTGAAGTTTCGCAGGAAGAGCGGGGTTTGGTTATCAGCTTGAAAGAGGCTCTTCTTTTTAATAAAGGGTCCGCTGACATTACCCCGCCCGCCAGGGAGGTCATTTTAAAAGTGGGCCAGGTATTATCGAAGTTGCCGAACAATGTCAGAATAGAAGGCCATACCTGCGACCTTCCCATTCATACCGCCAGGTTTCCGTCAAACTGGGAACTTTCTACGGCAAGGGCCACCAATGTGGTGAAGTTTTTAATAACTGAAGTGGGGATGAAGCCGGAAAAACTGTCGGCTACCGGTTACGGTGAGTTTCGCCCGGTTGTTCCCAATACATCGGAGGCAAACAGGGCCCGGAACCGCAGGGTGGACATAGTTGTACTGAGAAGTGTGCTTGATATAGCTGAACCCGGAAAAGCCGGCCAGAACGTAGCTCAGGAAAAGTAGCCATGTTCTTTTAGAGATACAGGCAAGCAGGTTTTGACAAAAGCTTTGAAGAAAAGTATAATGGTATACGTTATGAAACAAATTTGGGGGTATTTTTGTGCTTACTGATTTAAAGAAGGATCTGGAAGCTCTCAGAAACCGAATTGACGAACTGAGGGTTTCTCTTTGACTTTGACCAGAAGGTGAAAAAAATAGAGAAACTGGAGGCTCAAGTTGCCGCGGATGGTTTTTGGGATGACCCTGAGAAGGCGCAGAAAGTCATGCAGGAAATCACCCGCCTGAAGAACAGGACAGATGAATACAACGAGATTTTGTCTTTATATGAGGAAGTCAGTGTTTTATGGCAGCTGGGGGTCGAAGAGGGGGACGAATCCCTTGAAAAAGAAGTTTCCGAAGGTATTGCGCAACTGCACAAAAGGCTTTCCGAACTGGAACTGGAACTGCTGCTGAACGGCCCGTATGACCGGGCCAATGCTGTTATTTCTCTTCATGCCGGCGCAGGCGGAACGGAATCGCAGGATTGGGTCCAAATGCTGCTGCGCATGTATACCCGGTGGGCTGACCAGAAAGGGTACGAAGTGGAGATCCTTGACCTTCTGCCGGGTGACGAGGCCGGTGTAAAAAGTGTTTCCCTGCTCATATCCGGAGAGAATGCATACGGATACCTGAAAGCGGAAAAGGGGGTGCACCGCCTGGTCCGGATTTCTCCCTTTGATGCTTCTGGGAGAAGGCATACCTCGTTTGCTTCTGCGGATGTGCTCCCGGAGGTGGAAGATGATACCCAGATCGTTATTGACCCGGCTGATTTGAAAATTGACACATACCGTTCCGGCGGAGCCGGGGGACAGCATGTTAACAAGACCGACTCGGCCGTGAGAATAACCCATTTACCCACTGGTATTGTTGTCCAGTGCCAGAATGAGCGTTCCCAGCATGCCAACCGGCTGAAAGCAATGAAACTGCTCCAGGCCAAGCTGTTGGACCTGCAGTTAAAACAAAGGGAGGAAGAGCTCAATGCTATCAGGGGAGAGCAGCAGGATATTGCCTGGGGAAGCCAGATCAGGTCTTACATTTTTCAACCTTACAGCCTGGTTAAAGACCACCGCACAGGAGTCGAAACAGGCAATGTTGAATCAGTAATGGACGGCAATATAGATCTGTTTATTTCCAGTTACCTGCAGATGCAGGCGAAAAACCGGTAATGTTACGGTTAGAAAAACTTCTCCCGAGGAAACATAGTAACAGTATGATTTCCGGGAGATGACTTTTTTGCATTGGAAAACGCTGCGTGAATACCTGTTTATCCTGATTGGGGTTTTACTGACGGCACTCGGGCTGGATATGTTTCTTGTGCCCAACAAGATTGCTGCCGGCGGGGTAAGCGGGATCGCTACCATTGTTTACTATTTGGCTCATATCCCTGTTGGCGTCACCATGCTGGCCATCAACATCCCTCTGTTCCTGATGGGCATCAGGCAGCTGGGAATGGGGTTTGGCATCAGGTCTCTTTTTGGCACCATAAGCCTTTCACTGATAATTGATTTGATTGCCCGGCAGGTGCCTATACCAACCAGAGACCCGCTGTTGGCGTCCATTTATGGCGGTATTATTGTAGGGATTGGGATTGGCATTGTTTTTCGCAACAAGGGGACTACCGGCGGAACCGACCTGGCGGCGGCCATCGTCAACAATTATATGAAGCTCAGTGTAGGCGTTGTCCTCTTCATTATCGATGCTTCGGTGATTGTTGGGGCGGGTATAGTGTTCAAAAGCGCCGAGCTGGCCCTTTATGCCTTGCTGACAGTATTTGTTACAGCCAGGGTAATTGATATAGTCCAGGAGGGCTTTGGTTATGCCAAAGCCGCATTGATTATTTCCCGGAAAAACGATGAGGTGGCCCAAGCAATTCTCCATAAGCTTGACAGGGGAGCTACCGCTCTTTGCGGCAGGGGGATGTACACCGGTACTGAAAGAGATGTTATCCTTTCCGTTGTGACGCGTTCTGAGATCTCTACCCTGAAAGAGTTGGTGCATACAATTGACCCTCAGGCCTTTGTCATCCTGGCGGATGTGCATGAGGTGCTGGGCGAAGGTTTTAAAAGAAGACTGTAGGTAAGGAGTTGACAGGAGGAATGGATGCTTCCACATTGCAGAACCTGGCGGCAACAGCCCGCAAAATCCGGCAGGATATTGTCAGGATGTTGGGTGAGGCCAGATCCGGCCACCCGGGTGGTTCTCTTTCAGCAGCGGACATAGTAACCACCCTTTATTTTTATGAAATGAACGTTGACCCCCACAACCCCGGTTGGCCTGACCGGGACCGTTTTGTCCTCAGTAAGGGGCATGCGGCGCCCGTTCTGTATGCCGCT
>DYZU01000029.1 GCA_022735835.1 Thermincola sp.
AGGGTTCTAAAGTCTATGCGCTCAACGCCGAGAACGGTGATGTGGTATGGAGTTACAAAACTGGGGGCTTCGTATTCTCATTCCCAGCTGTTGCCAATGGCAAGGTGTATGTTGGGTCCGACGATCGTAGCATATATGCGCTCAACGCCGAGAACGGTGATGTGGTATGGAGTTACAAAACTGGGGGCGCCCTTTTTTCCTCACCGGCTGTTGCCAATGGCAAGGTATATATCGGGTCCGAAAAACCGGATAACACTATTTATGCGCTGAACGCTGATAATGGCGATTTGATTTGGAGCTATGAAACTTGGGGAAGTGTAGAGTCATCGCCGGCAGTTGCTGGCGGTAAAGTGTTTGCGGGGTCAAATGATGGCTATGTGTACGCACTGAATGCTGACACGGGACAGCTAATATGGAGGTTTAAAACAGGCGGTAAAATAGGGGAATCTTCGCCAGCTGTTGCGTATGGTAAAGTATACGTCGGTTCTTATGACAACATGTTGTACGCCTTAAAGGTAGATACTGGTGATTTGGTGTGGAACTATAGAAGCGGGTCGGCCATCTCGGCGACGCCGGCTGTGGCAGGTGGAAAGGTTTTCTTTGGGTCGATGGACGACGTTTTTTATAGTTTAAATGCGGAAACGGGTGAATTAGTACAGAGATGGGCGATTGGGGATATAAACCACACGGCACCCGCAATCATCAACAATCGAGTATATGTTGGGGCACGAAATGGTCTCTACTGCTTCGGCCCCGCACCACCCCAAGAGCAAGGGGCTGAAGAGCAGCCAATACATGTGTTCTTCTGGCTCGGTTTGGGGGGATTAATCATCGCCATGTTGGTATATTTTACGCGGCGAAAGTTCGGCTGAACTAAATCTGCTTTCGGATCCGGAAAAGCCAGAAAAGCTGTGAGCGAAACAGACCTCTTGCATTTTAAGAAGTAATGCATCAGCGATCCCCCCACACCTTTCACAACCCAAGATTCAACCAACCAGTTTCTAGCGATAGCGGCTGCTGTTGGGGCACTCATCGTTGTTATAATAGCATTTTGGATGCTTAGGGCGCGGCGCGTGTATCGTTGAGTCACCTAAAATGCTACCTATTTGACTCCTCTTTCAACTTTTCGACGAGCTCGTAAGGGACGCACACCATGCCTACGGGGATGTCGAGCCGTAGCTGTTCGTGCCACCTTGATGAGTAAAAATTCGCTCTCCCACCTAAAACCTCAGCCGCCCCAGCTCCTCTTCCTCCACCAGCTCTCTTTCAACACCCAGCGGCTCCAACCTCTTGAACGCCTTTTTCGCGTAGTCCGGAGAAAGCTCTATCCCAACTGAGTTCCGCCCGAGCCTGCCAGCCGCAACGAGAGTCGTCCCCACACCAGCGAATGGGTCGAGCACCCACTCGTCCTTGAAAGTGAAGAGCTTGAGGCAACGGCGGGGGATTTCTTCAGGAAACTGGGCCGGATGC
>DYZU01000030.1 GCA_022735835.1 Thermincola sp.
GGGTATGATTTCAGGGTATCCTGACGGCACGTTCCAACCGGGGGCCATGATCCGGAGGGATGAGATTACCAGCGTGCTGGTGAGGGCCCTAAAACTTCTTCCCGCCGACGACATGGAGGACCCTGCCCGGGTTTTCGGGGACGGGCGGAACATTCCCGGCTGGGCTTTGGAGGCTGTTAAAACCGCTTTTCATTACCAGTTGATCAGCGGTTTTCCCGACGGGAATTTTTACCCGGCCCGCAATGCCACCAGGGGGGAAACGGCGGTACTTATAGAGAAGGTCCTGGAACAGCTGGGGGCGCAGTTTACTTTTTTCGGTAAGGTTCAGGTTGTGGACGACATATCCAGGCTGCTTACCCTTGACATCCACGGCCAGATTGAGGCATTTCCCTACAGGACCGGGGTAGAGGTCAGAATTGACGGGAAACCCGGAACAGTGGACAAATTAAAACCGGAAACCTATGTCTTTGTTATCCTGGACGATAACGGGTATATCAATTTTATTCAGACTGCGGACAGCAGTATCCGGGAGCCCGGGCGAATGGCCTCCTGGGAGGACCTCGAGGCCAATGCCCTGCAGTATGTTGAGCAGGGGAAAACCCAAAAGCCGGGGCAGAATGTGGCCGCGCTGGTTGTCACCCGGGAAGGAGCGGTGGCGGAAGTCTCCGCACTGGTCGCGTCCGCGGGAGGAAAAGTTGAATTTGTCAATCCGGATATAGACTTCATGTTGGTGAAGATTACGGAGAAATTGTTCCGGGAACTTAAATTTCACCCCCTGGTTGAAGAAATTACTCCGGATGAGGCAGTAAAAATCCGCAGGCTCTCTGCCGGCGAAGCGGACGCTCCCGGAACTGCCGGCGAAGCGGACGCTCCCGGAACTGCCGACGAAGACAATCCCGGGCGCAGCTTAAATGTCACCCGGGAAGCCATTAAAGCGCCGGAGTACGTAAGCTTGACCCGGGCCGACGGGAAAGGCCAGGTTATAGCTGTTATCGATACCGGTGTAGACCCCGGCCATCCCGATTTGCAGAAAACATCGCATAATAAACGGAAAATTATTGAATGGCGGGATTTCACGGGGGAAGGCGATATTGATACCAGCTCAACGGTGAAACCGGGCGGGAGGTACTTAAACCTGGCCAATGATTCGTATTACATAGGTGGAATTTCGTCTGCCGGCGGTGTTTTCAGGTACGGGTACCTGAGAGAAGCCGACCTCAAGGATGTATATGGAAAGAGCGGTTATGACCTTAATTTTAACGGCCGGAAAACCGATATTTTTGCAGTCCTGGCGGCAGACAGTCTGACCAGGGGGGTATATGACACCATATACATAGATACCGACGGAGACAAGGATTTTTCCGACCAGACGCCACTGCATCCCTATTCGGGGGAAGCAAACTACGAGAGTTTCACCGGGAACAACGGCCGGGATCAGCTGAACATTGTCCTGACCGAAATTAACTCCGACGGTTCAAAAATCAATCTCGGTTTTGACGGCAATGACCATGGTACTCATGTGGCCGGGATTGCCGCGGCCAACGGGAAAATAAAAGGGGTGGCGCCGGGGGCGCAAATTATGGCTCTGAAAGTCCTGGATACCGCCGGGTACGGAAATTTGAGCACAATTACCAAAGCCATGTCTTATGCGGCTTCCCGCGGGGCCAAAATTATCAACCTCAGCCTGGGGTTTCCGGTCAACGACCATAACGGCGGCAGCGTGCCGGCCAAACTGCTGAATAACCTGACCGAGGAGTATGGCGTAATTTTCGTGGCGGCGGCCGGCAATGACGGCCCGGGGCTCAGTACGGTGGCTACTCCCGGAGATGCCGCCGCGGCTGTAAGCGTGGGCGCTTTCAACACCCCGGAGATGTGGAAGACGGACTATGGCTGGGATGTTCCTAAGCAAAACCTTTGGTTTTTCAGTTCGGTCGGTCCCCGCAAAGACGGCGCGGTCTCGCCTTCAGTCGTGGCGCCGGGGAGCGCGGTTTCCACCGTCCCTTTGCGCAACGGCAAACAGTATTATTTATATGAAGGGACCAGCACGGCTGCCCCGCATGCTGCCGGCGCTATAGCGTTATTAATGGAAGTGGCCCAGAAAAACAACCTGCAGGTATCGCCGGCCATAGTAAAAAGGGCGCTGGAATCCGGCGCTCAGCCAATACCCGGTTATTCGATTGCCGAACAGGGTTACGGGGCCATCAACCTTCCAATGGCCTGGGCAGAGCTTTTGTCACTGAAGAATGAACCCCGGGTTACGGGGCAAACCAATAATCTTGAAGCCGGTAAGGGGGCCGGGATATTTTTCAGGGAAGGCATCCCCCGGAAATTGACCCTGTATCTGAAAAACAACTCCGGTGTCCTGCAAACATTGAATTTGGAGAGCCGCCCGTGGATGGCGCCGGACCAGCCTGTGGTTAACATACCGGCGGGGAAAACGCGGGCCGTGGATATAAATCTTCAAGTTCCCGCAGCCAAAGGATTGTATTCGGCCTTTATATCAGGAGACGATTCATCGGCCTATGGCACGGAATTTGAGTTCCTGACCACAGTGGTAAACCCTTATACCCTTTCCGGGGATAACAATTACCGGGTTGCCATTGAAGACTTCGCAAACGCCGCCCAATATAAAAGGTATTTCTTTAAAGTGCCGCCGGGGGCCGGGTCCATAACAGCGAGGCTTACGGTACCGGGGGCGCAGGGCCGGTCAAAAGTTTACCTGTTTAACCCCAAAGGCCAGTTAATTGGGGAAAGCCAATTTGCCGGGGCCAACATCAGCGGCTCGACGGAAGAAGTTGCCGTATCCGGCGATTCCCCGATGCCGGGAGTATGGGAAGCCGTGGTGTACAGTTCCGCCGGGCTCAGCGCCTATAATTTAAGCAGGTCCGATTACCGTCTGGATGTTTACCTGCAGGGGGCGGGCGACTGGCAGCCGCAGCAGGAGAACCGTAGTGTGACCGTGGGGATTGTCCCCAGGGCGCTGCGGGCAGGTAAAACGAACTATGTAGCCGTCCAGGTGAGAGACAGATATACGAAGAGGCCTTATGAAGGGTTTATCGAGATCAACGGCGGAATATATTTTACTCACCGGGGCAGGGCCATCCTGCCGGTAGATTCCGGTGATGAAGGCGTGAACCTGGTCGTCAGGACGGTGCCTGAATCTCCGCTATTTAAGCCGTCGGAATTTAGTTTTACCTTGTCCTCCGGGTAAGTGAGCTGCCAATAACTTGTGGTTGATTGTGCCAGTAAATTACGGTAAAATATTTCCGTAGAGGTGATGGCGGGATGCTGCCGAGGAGAAGAAAGATATCTCCCTTAAAGTTTATTGCGTTACTGCTGGTCTTTACGGTCTCCTTTTTTGCCGGCAAGTTTATAGCCGATTGGGGGATGGCCGGCCCTCCCAGGAGTCAGGGAGAGAATGTTTCCGGGGAGGATGCTGACCTCCCTGTCAACAGGTTGAATGTTCTCTTATTGGGAATGGATGCCCGCCCGGGAGAAAAAGAAGCCCGGACGGATTCGATTATAGTGGTCAGCATTGACCGGGATACCAAAAAAATTGCCATGGTCTCCGTGCCCCGTGATACCCTCGTGGAAATCCCGGGACATGGCCCAAACAAAATAAATTCAGCCAACGCTTTGGGAGGGGCCGAACTGGCCAAGAAGACCGTGGAGAGCTTGCTGGGCGTGGAAATACCGTATTATGTGAAAACTAATTTTGAAGGGTTTAAGGAAATTGTGGATACCCTGGGCGGGGTCGACATAGAGGTAGAAAAGAGAATGTACTATCCCGCCGAGAATATCAACCTCAGGCCGGGCATGCAAAGGCTCAATGGGACGGATGCCCTCGGTTATGTGAGGTTTAGGCATGATGCCCTCGGTGATATATCCAGGGCTGAACGTCAGCAAAAATTCCTGACCGCTTTGGCCAAAGAGATGCTCCGGGCCCGCACCATTATTAAGCTTCCCAAGTTGATTCCTCAGCTCATGGATGCGGTGGAAACCAATTTGAAGATGGGGGATGCTATCTTTTTGGCCAGGGTAGCTTCGAAACTGAACCCCGACAATATTGTGACGGCAACTTTGCCGGGAACATTTTATAATTATAAAGGAATCAGCTATTGGAAAGCGGATGAAGATAAGGCCAAGGTTGTTTTAAACGACCTGTTCAGGGGACTCAAGCTTGCTACCATAACCGGACCGGATATTAATGTGCCGGCCGATAAACCGGCTGTTAAAAAGCCGCAAAATGACCCGGAAGAAAGTGCGGAGGCCGGGATTTCTCAACCGGAAACTTCCCAGCCGGATAATTCCCGGCCGGAAGCTACTCAGCCGGAATCCTCCCGGCCGGAGAATAATTCTTCTCCATCCGGTACAGAAGAAACCGCCCCGGGGACAACCGATCAAAACAGCGGCACACAGGGGCAGAATTCAGCCACTCCGGCCTTGCCTCCCGATGCGGGTTCCACCCAGCCCGGAGTGAGCCAGCCGCCGGTAAGCGGAAATTCCGGCTCTTCCACCACAACAGGTCCGGCAACACCCGGCGCTTCGGGGCAGAGTTCCCCGACTGTCCAGTCCGGCAGCAGCCAGACCACAAGTACGATTACCGCTCCAAAGGTGGATATTATTCAGCAAGGATAGGGAATACCTATCCTTTTCTGCTCAAAGGATGATCAGGATGAACAGAGTCTCGATACTGGGAATAGAAATTGACGACCTGGATTTACAAGAGGCTGTGAACAGGATAAACGGCTATATTGAAAAAGGGCAGCCCAGTATGGTGGTAACGGCCAACCCGGAAATGATTATGCTGGCGGAGGCTGACCGGGAATTCAGGGAATGCCTCCAACAAGCCCGGATGGTTACCGCCGACGGAATAGGCCTGGTCATTGCGGCAAAGATACTGGGGACGCCCCTGAGGCAAAGAGTTACGGGCATAGACCTGGTTACTGCTTTATTCGAGAATGCGGAGAACAAAAAACACAGGTTCTATTTTGTGGGAGCCAGACCGGGAGTGGCTGAAAAAGCCGCGGAAAACATCAGGAACAGGTACCCCGGAGTAACAATAGCCGGCCTGCATCACGGGTATTTTGAGGATGATTCACATCTCATCTCAGACATAGCCGAAAAAAAACCGGATATTTTACTGGTTGCCCTGGGAATGGGCAGACAGGAAAAGTGGATTAAGGACAGGGTACAAAAAACCGGCGTTCCCGTCAGCATTGGCGTCGGCGGCAGTTTTGACGTTTTGGCCGGGGAAGTGAAAAGGGCTCCGGTGTGGATGCGGAAAGCGGGCCTCGAATGGCTGTACAGGCTGATAAAACAGCCCTCGCGTTTTATCCGGATGCTCCAGCTACCCAGGTTTTTAATAGCCGTGGCAGTCTCCAGAATATTTAGCTGCAGACAATAAATACCATAAAAGAAATAAATTTTAAAAGAAGGATTTTACTAGGAGTTGTCGAATCTGGAATTATCACTAATATTTAGGAGGATTGCCATAATGAAAAAGTTTTCGGCTACCGTATTACTGGTTACCGTTTTTATCTCACTATTTTCCGTGCCAGCCGCAGCCAACAGGACGGAGTATATGGTCGAGGACTTTCAGGACCTTGTCTATGCCACCGGGGAGGAGCACTGGGCTTACCAGCAAATGAGCGAGCTGATTGCCATGGGAATTTTAAAAGGGTTTACCGGGGTTATCAAAGATGAAGAAACCGGGGAATACATAGAAGTACAGTTCGCCAGGCCTGAACAGAAGATAACCCGGGCCGAGTTTGCCACCCTGTTGTACCAGGCCCTAAATTACGAACCGGAAGGCCAGGCGGCTTTTACCGATGAAATCCCGTTCTGGGCCCGGGAGGCGATCAGCGCTCTGGCCAGTAAAGGTATAATCAAAGGTTACCAGGACGGCACCTTTAAAGCCAACAAAAACATTTCCCGGGCTGAGATTGCCACCATGCTGGTAAAGGCCTTAAATGACCAGAAACAGCAAACGGGCAGGAATTTTCCCGATGTTCCCTCCCGGCATTGGGCTCACGGTTACATCCAAAAGGCTTCCGCCATGGGTATTATAAACGGTTTGCCCAACGGGAATTTTGCCCCTGACCGGAGCGCAAAACGGGCAGAGGTCATGGTGATGCTGTACCAGTTTATCTTGAATGACAGGTCCAACGCTCCTGAAGACAGTGAACTGCTTGCCCGTACCGATGAATTGCTCAGGGCAATGGAAGCGGCCGTTAACGGGGCCGGGCAGATCGACTTAAGTACCGCCGCCCCTTACCTTACAGGGGAACAGGAGGCCAAATTAAGTGAAGTCGAGGCGGTACTGAACGAGTTGAAACAGGTGGGCACTCTGAACTACCGGGTCACCTACCCCGGTACCGTCGTCAAGAAAAGCGACCGCTGGGCGGAAGTCGTGTATGAAACGGTGGCTGCTTTTAAAGCGCCGGACCTGGATGTCGATGAAGAGATATTCGCCAAAGAGCACTATTACCTTATGAAAATAGGGGGTCAGTGGTATATATATTCCGAAATGGATGAGGAATTGCTGAACTGACATTTAACTGGTAAAATAAATTAACAGGTATTTTGCAGGAAAAAGTATTTTGCAGGGGAAGATATTTTACCAGGGATTTGAAAGGGTGTAAATGTTGAGAGTTCTTGTGACCGGCGGCGCCGGTTTTATTGGTTCCCACACGGTGGATAAACTTGTGGCCCAAGGGGCCGAAGTGCTGGTTGTGGACGACCTTTCCACAGGGAAGGCGGAAAATATCAACCCGGCGGCGGTTTTTGTCAGGATGGATATTGCCTCCGAGCAATTGTCCGGTGTTTTTCAACGGTTTAAACCGGACTATGTGATTCACCTGGCCGCCCAGGTCAGTGTTCCCGGGTCGCTGGCCGACCCGGTCCGGGACTGTATGACCAATGTGGTAGGTGGTGTGAACCTCCTGGAGAACTGCCGGCGGAACGGGACCCGCAAAATAGTTTATGCTTCCTCGGCGGCGGTCTACGGGGAGCCGGACAAAATTACGGTTTCGGAAAACACGCCTGCCCGGCCCTTATCTTTTTATGGGGTTTCCAAGCTGGCGCCCGAGTACTATCTCAAAGTGTTCCATCATTTATATGGTTTAAAATATACGGTTCTGCGGTATGCCAATGTGTACGGCCCCAGGCAGGACGCTTTCGGTGAGGGAGGCGTTGTTTCCATCTTTGCCGCCAAAGTGGCGGCTCAACAGAAGCCCGTGATCTTTGGGGACGGGGAACAGACCAGAGATTTTATTTATGTTGAGGACGTGGCGGAGGCCAATATCAGGGCGCTGAGCAGGGGAGACCAGATGCTGCTGAATGTGGGGACAGGAACCCGCATCTCGGTTAACCGGTTGTTTGCCCTGATTTCGGAAATTGCCGGGGTTGACCTTAAGCCTGAGTACCGCGATGCCCGTGCAGGGGACATCAGGCACAGCTGCATGGATATCAGGAATACGGTGGCGGCCTTGGGCTGGAAACCGGAGTTTTCGCTGCGGGAAGGACTGGCCAGAACCTTCGAATATTATAAGGGCTAGGTTTTTCAACAACCTTTGGGGGTGATAGGTTGGAGCGGATCAAAGTACTTCATATAATCGGCGGCGGCGAGTTCGGGGGAGCCGAACAGCACCTTTTGACTCTGATGAAGCATATGGACCGCTCCGAGTTTGCCTTACATGTGGCCTGCCTTTTTGCGGAACCCCTGGCTCCTCTGGTGCGGAACATAGGTATTCCCGTCCGTGTTTTTCCCATGAAAAGGAAAATAAACCTGAAACCAGTCGGTGATATAGCCTCCCTAATTAAGCTGGAAGGCTTTCATATTGTCCATACCCACGGGGTGCGGGCTAACCTGATCGGCCGGCTGGCCGCCAAACTGGCCGGGGCGCGGCATATTGTCACAACGGTACACAGCGTCCTGGCTTTTGACTACCACAGGTGGTATGACAGGTTGGTTAACAGCCTGTGCGAGAACAGCACCAGGGGATTAACCGAGCGGTTTATCACTGTGTCCGATATGCTGGCCCGGCAGTTAAAGGCCGGGGGAGTTCCGGCCGGCAGAGTTGTTACTATCCATAACGGGCTGGACCTGAGTAAATATAACCCGCAGATACCCGGTTTGCCGGTCAGGGAAGAATTTGGCCTCGGGTCGGAGAATCCCGTGATGGGGGTTATTGCCAGGCTGCATCCGGTGAAGGGGCATACCTATCTTTTGGAAGCAACGGCCGAGGTTGTCCGTAAATTTCCGGCTCTCGTTCTGATGGTTATCGGGACAGGCCCTGACCGCGCAAAGCTTGAGGAAACGGCCGGAAAACTGGGTATTGCCGAAAATGTGATCTTTACCGGGTTCCGCCAAGATATCCCGGAAATAATTGCTGCCCTTGATTTTTTGGTTTTGCCTTCTCTTTCAGAGGGTCTCAGCCTTACCGTGATGGAAGGAATGGCCATGAAGAAGCCGGTGCTGGCCACCCGGGTAGGGGGGACCCCTGAAATAATCACATCAGGCGTGGACGGTCTGCTGGTCCCCCCGGCCGACGCGTTGGCTTTGGCTGCCGGGATTGAACGGCTGCTCCGGGACCCCCGCAAAGCTTCGGAAATCGGCACGGCGGCCAGGAAGACCGTTGAAACAAGGTTTACCGCGGAGCTGATGGCCCAAAAAACAGGCCAGCTTTATCGAGAGATTTACTGAGAAGTAGAGGGCGAACGCTTATGATTACCGGAAAGTCAATCGCAAAAGGGGCCCTGGTGGTAATGACGGCGACCCTGTTAAGCCGTTTGTTCGGTTTTTTCCGGGAGATGGTCATTGCCAAATATTTCGGGCTTACCGGAGACACTGATGCCTACCTGGTGGCTTTTACCGTCCCCAGCGGTGTGGCCATGGCCGTTGCTGCCGCAATCACCGCGGGCTTTGTCCCGGTATTGAACAGCTACCTGGTTGTCAACGACAGGGAGAATGCCAACCGGGTGGCCAATACCCTGATCAATACCTTGTTCATTGTACTTCTTATTATAGCGGGCGTGGCAATGTTTCAGGCACCTGCCCTGGCGAGGGTTCTGGCTCCCGGTTTCGGCAGTAATTCCGTCTTGCTGGCCGCGGAGCTGATCAGATACATGTTTCCGGCCCTTATCTTCGTCAGCTTGATGGGTATAGCTTCCGGATTTCTCAATTCCCATCAGCATTTTTTATTCCCGGCCCTGGGACCCATGGTCACGAGCATAGTCATTATCGGAGCCGCTCTGGTCTTAAGCCCTTCCATGGGGATCAGGGGGCTGGCTGCCGGAACCATGGCCGGATTTGCCTGCCAGTTTCTGATCCAGGTTCCGGTTATGTATAAAAAAGGTTTTCGTTACAAACCGGAACTCTCCGTTTTCCATCCGGGGGTGGTAAAAGTTTTTAAATTAATGACTCCCGTTCTGGTGGCGTCCATGGCCCCCCCTCTTTTACTGGTTGTGGAGAGAGGGCTTGCTTCAACCCTGGGTACCGGCAGTATCGCGGCCCTGAATTATGCCTTCAGGTTAATGCAGCTGCCCCTGGGCCTTTTTCTCATGGCTGTTGCGGTCCCGCTGTTTCCCGCCCTTTCGGCTCTGGCTGCCCGGAATGAAATGGAAAGGCTTAAAGAAACAATGGTCAAGGGAATAAGCATGCTGGCCCTGGTAATGGCGCCTGCCTCTGCCGGGTTAATAGCCCTGAATGTGCCGATTGTCAGGCTTCTTTTTGAACGGGGCGCTTTTGGGGCCAAAGATACCATACCGACTGCCTATACGCTGGCGTTTTATGCGTTGGCCCTGCTGCCCCTGGCTGTGAGGGATATCTTTCGGAGGGGTTTTTACGCCCTGCAGAATACGGTAACTCCTGTAATTGTCACCGTTGCCGTTCTGGCGCTGAACGTCGTGTTGGACCTGTTTCTGGTTAAACTGATGGGAATAGGGGGCCTGGCCCTGGGGGCCGTTTTAAGCGCCTTCACCGAGGCCTTGGTTCTCTATGTCCTGCTGAACGGTAAATTAAACGGGCTGCCGGTGAAACCGTTGTTAATCCTTTTATTGAAATTGGCGGTTGCTTCAGCCTTCATGGGGGTTGCCGCTTATTTTTCCAGCGGTATGATAGGGGCCAAAACCGACCTGACGACCGGTACAGGCAGGTTGATCCAGGTCGGCGTTGCGGGCGTTCTTGGATTAGTGGTGTATTTTGCGGCCATAATTGTATTAAGAGTTGAGGAAATAAGGGAGGCGCTGCGAATGGCTAGAAGCATCTGGAAAAAAGCGGTTCACGGTGTACAATAAAATCCGTAAGTTTTATAAGCGGCTCTTATTTGGCAGGGAATGGTTTTCATGTGTCGAATTAAATACTGTATTCTATTGGATTGGAGGATTAACTGTGCTGGATATCAACGAGATCCAAAAAATTTTACCGCACCGCTATCCGTTTTTGCTGGTGGACAGGATTTTGGAGTCCGATGAGAACAGGATAGTGGGACTGAAAAATGTGAGCGCCAACGAATCTTATTTTCAGGGGCATTTTCCGGGCTACCCCGTGATGCCCGGGGTCCTGATCATAGAGGCCATGGCTCAGGTGGGCGCGGTGTGGATTCTTGGCAAACCGGAGTATAAGGGGAAAATCGCTTTTTTTGCCGGGATAGACAATGCGCGGTTCCGCCGGCAGGTAGTCCCCGGTGACCGGCTGAGAATCGAGGTGGAGGTCCTCAGACTCCGGGGCCGGGTTGGCAAAGCCCGGGCCACGGCTCTCGTTGACGGTAACGTGGCCGCCGAAGCGGAACTCATGTTTGCCATAGGGGAGTAAATCCGGGCTGGGGAATCGAATTTTCAAAATTTTTGGTGACAATTAGCAACAGATGTGATAAAATCTTAGAGGACAAGGTTTAATTCTTTTGGCGAGAAATCCCGCATAAAAATAGACGGGATAGGTTTACCTTGTCGATTTTGCATGGGATGAGATATAACTGCACCAGAGAGGAGACAAATGATGGCGGGGCTTTTCACGGGTTTTCTGACAGCGTTTCTCATTGCGCTTGCTGTTACTCCTGTAATAAGAAAAGCAGCTTTTCGTTTCGGGGCTGTTGACCGGCCTGATGCCAGAAAAGTCCATTCCCGGGTAATGCCGCGGCTGGGCGGACTGGCGCTCTACCTGGCATTCACGGTTACCGTGCTGATAATGGTACCCATGTCAAAAGACATCATCGGCCTTTTGACAGGCGGGACTCTTATTATGTTATTGGGCTTGCTTGATGACATCAAGGATATTACCCCCCGGGTCAAACTTTTGGGACAGGTTGTGGCCGCCGGTGTTCTGGTGGCCTTCGGGGTAAAGATTGCTTTTATTACGAATCCTTTCGGTTCAATGATTTACCTTAACAAATTTGGCATTGATTTCGGTATTCCGCTGACCATCTTATGGATAGTGGGAGTTACCAATGCCGTTAACCTGGTTGACGGCCTGGACGGCCTGGCGGCTGGACTTGCTTCCATTGCGGCCATGACCATTGCCGTCATTGCCTGGCAGGAGGGTGAGATGTTAATTGTCCTGCCTGCCATTGTGTTAAGTGCCAGTGCCATCGGTTTTCTCAGGTACAATTTCCACCCGGCCAAGATATTTATGGGCGATTCCGGCAGCCTTTTTCTCGGGTATATGCTGGCAGGGCTGTCCGTGATGGGCCTGACCAAAGGAGCGGCCGTATTTTCCGTTTTTGTCCCGGTATTGATTCTGGGCATACCCATATTTGATATGATATTTGCCATAATCAGGAGGTATGTAAATAACCAGCCGATTTTTGAAGCCGACAAACAGCACCTGCATCACAGGCTGCTGGCGATAGGGCTGTCCCACCGGCAGACCGTAATGATTATCTACGCGGTAAGCTGCTTCCTGGGGGCCAGCGCGGTGTTCCTGACTTTCCTTACCACTGCCCAGGCGTTTGCCGTTTTCCTGGGCATAACGCTGGTGGTATTTGTAGCAGCCAACAAGGTTGGCGTCCTCAGTACAAAGGCGATACAGAAAATGCAGCATGCTGAAATACAAAAGAGGTTAAATTCCGGAGCCTAAGACAGGGGCTGTCTCATAAGTAACTGGGGCAGCCCTTTAGATTTGTAGAATAACCGGCATGGTTATGACAAATAATACACACGTGAAGATTCTGATTGGAGGGAACAGTTAATATGCCTGTAATCATGGAAGCGATTTTGCGTGCGGTTTTTGCTTTTGTTGTTCTGTTGGTACTGGTAAGGTTGACCGGGAAACAGCACTACTCCCAGCTGACGTTTTTTGATTTCGTGGCCGGTATTGCCATCGGCGGAATGGGGGCATTAATGGCGGCCGGGTTAAATATCAATATCTGGGGGGTATTTGCCGCCCTGCTTACATTTGTTGTGCTGCTAATCTTAAACGGGTACCTGGCCCTGGAAAGCAGGCCGCTGAGAAAACTGCTGAGGGGAGAACCGGTGGTGGTAGTGCACAACGGAAAAATACTGGAAGGGAATATGGCTCAAATGAGATACTCCTCGGATGACCTGATGACCCAGTTGAGGGAGAAGGGGTATTTTAATATAGCGGACGTGGAGTACGCCATTCTGGAAACGGACGGGCAGCTCAGTGTCATGCCCAAGAGCCAGAACAGGCCGGTAACCCCCAAGGACCTGAACATTCCCACTGCTTATGAAGGTGTCAGCACCGAACTGATAGTTGACGGAAAAGTAATAGAACAGAATCTCACCCAGAATAAACTGAGCGCCAAATGGCTGGAAGACCAGCTGAAAATGCAGGGAATCTACAATGTCGGGGAAGTATCCTATGCCAGCCTTGGTACTGACGGAAAGCTGTACGTCGACAAAAAGCAGGATACCCTGGATAATGTAACTGATATCAGTGACAAGGAAGTTTGATTGGGGCTTGACTGCCAATTAGCCATCCATGGCGCCTCGCATTTCCTTGCCTTAATATAAGTTACCGTATGGTAAAAAGGAATAATTAGACATTCAGAGAAATACATTAAAAGACAGGTTTCAAAAAAAGAGGTACCAAGGAGGTCGGTTTATGCCGAAAATAAAGTTTGGCACAGATGGCTGGAGAGATATTATCGCCAGGGAGTTTACTTTTGCAAATGTCAGGTTTGTGACCCAGGCCATAGCAGATTATGTTTGTGCTCAGGGTATGTCCGGGCGGGGGATTGTGATAGGGTATGACAACAGGTTCCTCTCCGAGCATTTTGCCCGGGCGGTGACAGAAGTGCTGGGCGGCAACGGCATAAAGGTGTTTATGACCGGCAGGGCGACCCCGACGCCGGTGACCGCTTTTGCCGTCAAACACCTGGGAGCGGCCGGAGCCGTTATGCTGACCGCCAGCCACAACCCCCCGGAATATAACGGGATTAAGTTTATCCCGGAGTATGCCGGCCCGGCTCTTCCGTACATTACGGATGAAATAGAGGCCAATGTCAGGAAGGCTGTGGAAACAGGCAAATACACGGACATCCCGTATGATCGGGCCGTGGCGGAAGGGCTGGTTGAAGACATAGAGCCCTTTGATGATTACATAGCCCACCTGAAAACGGTTGTCCGGCTGCCGGAAATCGAGAGGGCCAACCTTAAAATAATAGTGGACCCCATGTTTGGGGCCGGAATAGGGTACCTTGACCGGATATTGACCGAGGCGGGGTGCCGGGTCAAGGTAATCCACGGGTACCGGGACCCGTTATTCGGAGGGTCTATGCCGGAACCGTCAGCCAAAGTTCTGACTGAATTACGGGAAACGGTGCTTGCCGAAAAAGCGGACCTCGGATTGGCCATGGACGGCGACGCGGACCGTTTCGGGATCATTGACAGTGACGGTACATATATCATTCCCAACCAGGTTTTATATCTCGTCTATTATCATCTGATTAATTCCCGGGGACTCAAAGGTCCGGCAGCCAGGTCGGTGGCGACAACACACATGCTGGACCGGATAGCGGCCCACTATGGGCTGGGTGTTGACGAAACACCCGTCGGATTTAAGTATATCGGTGAGTCCATGATGAAAAAGGGAAGTATTTTGGGAGGCGAGGAAAGCGGGGGGTTGAGCATTGCCGGGCACATCCCCGAAAAGGACGGGATTTTGGCGGCCGCTTTAATTGCCGAACTGGTTGCCACGGAAAAGATGCCTGTCCGCGAAATCTTAGAAAAACTTGCAGATAAATTCGGGACGCTGGTCAGTGAAAGGCTTGACATCCATACCACCGCGGAAAACAAAGATCAGGTGCTCCGGATATTGAAAGAAACGGCTCCGCCGGCTGTGGCCGGGATGGCGGTGGCCAAGATTTTGGACATTGACGGCAAAAAATTTGTTTTGGAAGACGGGAGCTGGGCTCTGGTCAGGGCATCCGGCACGGAGCCGTTGTTCAGGATCTATGTCGAATCCGATAACCGGGAAAAACTGAAAAAAATTCAATTAGCTGTAAGAGACATGCTTAAACTGTAATCACAATTAAGCGCCCCTGAATAAAAGTTAAGCAAGAGGGGGCTGTCCCATAAATAGGCGACCTTGCTTAAAAACTTATCAAAAATACTAAAGGACGGGCAGGAATATACTTGCCCGTCTTTGCAGGAAAAATGCAAAAAGTGTCGAAAATTGCAAACTATGGGGGTGTACCTATGGGTGAGATGGCTCGGACAATAAGCCACAGTGGATTGACTTCCCTGGATTTGGTTATCAGGGAAACCGTAAAGACCCTGGAAAACGGGCGGGAGCAGTTATTTGCGGTATCCGAGAACGCCCGCAACGAGTGTACGCGCCTTGAGGGATCCCTCCTGGAAATAGACCGGCAGATGGCTGCAATACTGGAAGAACTGGCGGAAGTTCAAGCCAATGAAAAAGAAGCCCAAACCCGGGTTGCCGAAATCACCGGCAATTTTGAGCTGCACACCGAAGCGGAAATTAAAGCGGCATATGAGAGGGCCAAGGAACTGCAGATCAAGTCAACCCTGCTGAAGGAAAGATACGACCAATTGGAACACAAGAAAAAAGAGCTGAAGACAAGCCTGGTCAGACTCCGGGAAACGGCAGAGAAGGCCGAAGGCATGGTTTCCCAGGTAGGAGTTGTGATGGATTTTATCAGGGGGAATCTTAAGGACATCAATGTCAGGCTGGAAAGCCTGCAGCAGAGGCAGCAGATGGGCCTGCAGGTGATCAGGGCCCAGGAAGAGGAGCGCAAAAGAGTTGCCCGGGAGATTCATGACGGTCCTGCCCAATCAATGGCTAATGTGGTTTTGCGCATGGAATTCTGTGAAAAGCTGATGGACATGGACCCCGAAAAAGTCCGGGGTGAATTGCAGGAACTGAAAGGGATAGTCAGGAACACCCTGCAGGATATCCGGAAAATCATTTTTGACCTGCGCCCCATGGCCCTGGACGACCTGGGAGTTGTACCGGCGCTGAAAAGATATATTGAAGATTTTCGCGAAAAAAACGATATAAATATTGAGATGACCTTTTACGGCAGAGAAACAAGGTTGGAACCCGCCCTGGAGATAGCTTTGTTCAGGCTGGTTCAGGAGGCTTTGCACAATGTGGTCAAGCATGCTAATGCCTCCAATGTAAAGGTAGTCATAGAAATGAAACCCGAATGGGTAAAGGCGAGTGTTGAAGATGACGGGGTGGGCTTTGATTTGGAACAGGTGTTGACCAGTCATGCCGGGACAAAATTCGGACTGATCAGTATGAAAGAGAGGATCGACCTTTTGGAAGGGGAAATTGATATCGACACCAGGCCCGGCAGGGGGACAAAAATATCCTTTCTAGTCCCGGTGACAAGATAGGGGGTTAGATGATTTGAAGCCGGTGAAGGTATTGATTGCCGATGACCACCCGCTGATAAGGCAGGGGTTGGTGAGGGTCTTGAGCTTAGATCCCGTGATAGAAGTCATCGGTGAAGCTGTCAACGGGGAGGATGCCATAGCAAAAACGGAAAGGTTCCGGCCCGATATAATCCTCATGGACCTGTACATGCCGGAAATGGATGGCTTTGAGGCGGCCAAAATAATCAGGGAAAATTATCCGGATACCAAGATTATTGCCCTGACCGTTGAAGACAGCGAGCAGAGGGTCCTGGAGGGAATAAAAGCCGGTGTTCAGGGCTATATTTTGAAGGATGTTGAACCCGATGCGCTGGCCTCTACCATAAAGGCCGTTTACGCCGGGGAAATGGTAATCCACCCGAAAATTACCTCGATGCTGTTTAGAGAACTGGAGCAGACGGCCGGCTGTCAGGGTGACAGTCATGCGCGTGGTAATGAGAAGGTCCGCTTAACTCCCAGGGAAGTCGAAATACTGGAATGTATTGCCCGGGGAATTCATAACAAGGAAATTGCCAGCCGGTTATTTATCAGCGAAAAGACTGTCAAGAATCATATCACCAACATTTTTAAAAAGCTTCAGGTGGAAGACCGTACCCAGGCTGCGCTGTCTGCCATTAAAATGAAGCTGGTTAATCTATAGGTTTGCTTATGGCACCGGCGCGCTTTCAATCATAAGATAAAGTAAAACATCTTATGAGGTGAGGGCATGTACCGGGGCTGGTTTATCACCACCGCACTACTGATTGCTATATATTGTCTCCTGGTTTTCATCCGCAAGGTAGTGATCTGCAAGCAAACAGAATATGAAAATATGCCTGAACTGAGCCTGCTGTTTCTGGTCAAAAACCAGCAAAATACTATTGAAGGGCTGGTGCGGGGAGTTTTTGCGGGTGCGTATCCCAAACCGGCGGAGGTCGTTGCCATTGACCTCGGTTCGGTTGACCAGACCAGGCTGATCTTTGAGTATTTGGCCAAAGAGTATGATAATTTCAGGTACCTGGCCTGCGAAGAACTCAGGGTGTCAAAAAGAGTATTTAACGTTTGCCGGGGTCATATCATTTACTGTTTTGATTTAACCAGTCCGATTAATTACAATCTCATGTCCAAAACGATTCAGTCTATTCTTAACGGGTCCGGGTCGAGCTTATATAGGACCAAGGTCCTATATAAAAATGAGACCATGGGTCGATGTAAACATAATTAATTACGTGGTACAATGAAAATAGAAAAATTAGCGCCTCACGAAAAAGGCTAAGCCGTCGAAAGGCGGTGGCGCAAAGCCATGGGTCTAAGGTGGAAACACTATGATTGCCAGGCTGCCGAAGGGGGAGTGGTGATAAAAGGAAACCCTTCTCTGACCAGCAGTGTGGAGAAGGGTTTATTGTTTGAAGAAATCTGTTAGGTACCTTTATACTTATTTAAATTTAAAAAATATTTTGGGAGGTGAGTTTCGTGTTAGCATTAATTAAGAAGTTGTGGACTGAAGAAAAAGGACAGGGGATGACTGAATACGGCCTCATTCTTGCTCTGATCGTGATTGTTGTGATTGGTGTACTCGCTGCTTTAGGTGGTGATTTGAAAACCAAGTTCGAAGAGGTTAAAGGAGGATTAAATCAACAGCAACAGTAACAGTAACACCGGGCGAAGTGAATTGTCACGCCGGTTAAACTGTAAGCAAAATGAACGACCCTACTTGACAAAAGTAGGGTCTCTTTTCAAAAAGGGTGGAATTGATGAAACCTTCAGTTGTATACGTGGTTGATGTTGTCGTGGCAGCAGCGGTGCTCATCTCTGTCTACACGGATTTAAAAGAACGGAAAATTTATAATGCGGTGGTCATTCCCGCGGCCCTGGCCGGGCTGGTTTTAAACTCGGCCTTCTCCGGGGTTGACGGGGCGCTCTTGAGCCTGAAAGGCCTGGCGGCCGGCCTGGGCCTGCTGTTTATCCCATATGCCCTGGGCGGGTTCGGGGCCGGGGATGTAAAGCTTATGGGAGCCATAGGCTCGCTGAAAGGAGCGTTTTTCGCGGTGAAGGTCTTTCTGGCTGCCGCAATCACAGGGGGGATTCTTGCTGTTCTGGTTTTGCTCAGGCAAAAGCGGCTCCTGTCAACGCTGAAGCGGATAGGAATCAGCTTGACCATATTTGTCGGGAGTGTTTTCAAAATTAACACCCTAAAAAGCCTGGACAAAGCGGAATTTCATGAATCCCTGCCATATGGTCTGGCAATAGGTATCGGTACGCTGATGGCGTACCTGGTGGGGTGATTGCTGTGTTACGGTTCCATGATTTTCGTAAAACGGAACGGGGCCAGGCTGTTGTCGAGATGGCCCTGGTCCTGCCCATACTTGTATTGCTGGTGTTCGGGATTATAGAGTTCGGCAGGGTATTGTATACGTACATGATCGTCACTGACCTGTCCCGGGAAGGGGCCCGTAAAGGCGCCGTGGGCGGGAGGGACAGCGAAATTGTTACAACGGTTGAAGACAATGCCGGCGCCGCCGGGCTGGACATTACAGATCCGAACTTTACGGTAGATGTCACGCCGGCCAGCGCGGGAACACGGGCCCGGGGGACCTCTGTCACTGTTACGGTATCGTACCCGGTAGACATCATCGCTCCCGTGATTGGGGGAATCATCGGAGATCCGTATATTGTTACCGCCCGGACCACAATGCGGGTGGAGGGGTAACGGGATGAAAAGTCTGGCTGTACAGCTAAGAGGGTGGTTACCGTGCTAATAACAAGATTGTTGAAAGAGGAGCAGGGCTCGGTTATTGTTATTATAGCCGTTGCCTTTACAGCGCTGCTGGGGTTTGTTGCCCTGGCGGTAGATACCGGATTGCTCTATCTGGAGCATACCCGCCTCTCCAGGGCGGCGGATGCCGCCGCCCTGGCCGGGGCCCAGGAATTACCCGATACGTCTAAGGCCCAGACTGTGGCCCGGGAGTATGCCCAACTGAACGGGATAGACCCGGACACAATGACTCTCAACTTTTCCCCGGACCAGAAAGAAATCTCGGTAGTTGTGAACAAAACCGTTGACCTGTATTTTGCCAGGGCGCTGGGGTTTGCCAGCCAGGCCGTGGCGGCCCGGGCCAAGGCCAGGATATCTCCGGTTA
>DYZU01000003.1 GCA_022735835.1 Thermincola sp.
AGAACGTTCTTTACCAAGGTAGCTAAAGCTGTGCCGCTTAAGCGGCACAGCTTTAGTGCCGTTCTTTTGCCCGAATATATTGCTGAACTGATTTGCCAGGATACTTTGCCCGGAACAGGAAAATGAAGGAGTAAGGCATATGCCAAGAGACGGTTTTTGGTATTTTTTGTGGAGCATTGTAAAATCCAAAAGACTTGCGGCAGCAATGATTTTTATCCTGGCGGCAGTGGCTGCCGCGGGGATGGCCTTCCCGCAAATGAACCGGGTTTTCCAAACCCGGTGGTTCGTGGCCATAGGACTGATATTTTTAATTAACCTGACTGCATGTACAGTCCAGCAGGTTATTAACAGCTGCCGGTTGTGGAGGAAAAGAAATTCTTTAATAATTAACATTGAAAAAAACGTGGAAACATCCACTTTTTCAGATAAATATATTCCTGAAAATGTAAAAAAAGAGATTGCCAAGAGAAGGTATAAGCCGGTTTTGAGTTCCGCCGGTTATTCCCTCTGGGTAAAAGGGGGGGTGGGAATCTGGGGTTCGGTTATCTTCCACGCTGCCTTGATCCTGATTACCCTGGGGGCGATAGCCAGCTGGACCATGAAAATGGAGGGACACCTTAAGATTGCCGAAGGGGAAGTCAGGTACGAATTGCACGGGTACTATGACGGAATTATAGAAGGTCCTTATTTTAGAGAAAATTACCACAAGGGTTTTGGTTTGACTTTGCAGAAACAGAATATTATCGTTGACAGGTACGGCAATGTTGACGATATTATTTCCGATATCGCGGTCATAGAAAACGGCCGGATAGTGGAACAGGTTTCTCTGGGTGAAAAAGAACCTTTTGTCTACCGGGGTTTAAGGATATTTCAGCGAGAGGCCGGGTTCGCTCCTTACTTTGAGATCTACGGTCCTGAAAAAAAGACCCTGGCCGGGACCTATGTATTACTGGAGACCCACAACCACGCCAATAAAGCGGAGTTTTATTTAAACGGTTTTCCGGTACCGGATTCGCCTTATTCATTAAATATTAAGTTTTATCCTGACATGGTCCGCCGCGGCAAGGAAATTACCACCGACAAATACACCCTTACCAATCCGGCAGCTCATGTCTATGTTATGAAAGACAGGCAGTTAGTTGCGGAAGAAGTGATCAAACCGGGCGAGTCCCTGGAATTTGACGGGTATACGGTTACAATGGGTGACATCAGGCACTGGAACGGTTTTGATATTGTCAATGACCGGGGAGCAGATATTGTTTTTGCGGGTTCGTGGGCGGCCTTGCTCGGGTTGGGGATCATGTATTTGCGGCCATATAAAAAAGTGCAGGTCTATTTTGACAAAGAAAACAACCGGACCGAGGTTTTGGGTGTGACCAACCGCAACCGCAAGTTCTTTATGGAAGAACTGGATGAAATCAGGCAAAAACTGGCAGGGGAAGGGGAAAGCGATGGCACATATTAAGTTACAGCTGATATTGTACTGGCTGACTGTGGGATTCTGTTTTGCCGGGACGGTTTTGTTTATTACGAGTATTATTTTCAAAAAAGAGGGCCTGGTAAAATACGCGGTTTGGTTTGCCTATCTGGCTGCCTTGCCGCTGAACGGCGCAATAATTGACAGGTGGGTGCAAACCGGTCACTTTCCTTACTGGGGGGTCTATGAAGTATTTGCATCTTATGCCTGGGGAGCACTGCTTTTTTACCTGGTAGTCCAGATTTTCCGGCCCAACCTGCGGATTGCCGGGGCAGTGGTACTGCCTGTTGTCATGCTGATGATCGGCGTTGCAGTAATGAGTTCGACAGCGATGAAAGAAATCCCCAGAACATTTTTCACCTTCTGGCTCGGGGTTCACATCCTGTTTGCCAAACTGGCCTACGGCTCAGTTCTTATATCGGCCGCCCTGTCCATTAGTTACCTGGTGAAGAGTAAACAGGAGGAGACAGGCTCGGTAAATCCGTTGCTGGCCAGGCTGCCCCACCCGGAAAAGATAGACCACTGGAGTTACCAGTTTGCTGCCTTTGCCTTTGTGATGCTGGGGATTATGATAGCCTCCGGGGCGGTCTGGGCCTATAAAGCCTGGGGCCGTTACTGGGGCTGGGACCCCATCGAGACCTGGGCCTTAATCAGCTGGCTGGTTTACGGGGGGTATTTCCACCTGCGGAGAACCATGGGGTTGAAGGGTAAGAAAGCCGCCTGGCTCGGTATTTTCGCGGTTATCCTGGTGATGTTTTCGTTTTTCGGGATCCCGCTGTTCTATCCGAGTGTCCACGAACACTTAAAATATTCGATGTTGTAAAATAGTGGAGGAGAACTTGTTTATGCCACTTAAAATATTACTGGTGACGCCGCCTTACCATACCGGAATCATAGAAGTTACCGGAAAATGGCCTCCGCTAAGCCTGGTTTATTTGGCGGGACATTTGCGGAGGGAAGGCTTTTCGGTAAAAATATATGATGCCATGTCTCTGGACCATACCCTGGAAGACGTGGAGAAAACTCTGGCCGGAGAACAGCCGGACATGGTCATGATAGGCAGCTATACACCCAGTATTAATGCCGCCCTGGCAGTACTCAGGGCGGCCAAAAAGGTTAACCCCCATGTGGTCACGTGCCTGGGGGGAGTTCATCCCACTTTCTGTTTTGCCGAAATACTAAAGGAATTCCCTGATTCAGTCGATTACATTGTCAGGGGAGAGGGAGAGGGGACGGCAGTTGAACTGGCCCGGGCCGTAAGTAAGGGGCTTAGGCCTGACGGGATAAAAGGCCTGGTTTACCTGGAGAACGGGACGATAAAAATCAACCCCGACCGGGAACAGATTGCTGACCTGGACGAATTGGTGCCCGCCTGGGACTTGCTGGACTGGAACCTGTACAAATATAACGTGACCGGGCGAAGGCTGGCCCTGGTCGGCCTGTCCAGGGGATGCCCGCATAACTGCCGGTTTTGTTCCCAGCACCTTTTCTGGCAGAACACATACCGTTCAAGGTCTGCGGAAAGCTTTGTGGCAGAAATAGAAGCGCTGCACCGGGATTACGGGGTCGGCATGTTCATGATGGCTGATGAGTTTGCCAGCTGCAGCCGGGATACCTGGGAAAAGGTCCTGGATTTGTTGATTGCCAAAAACCTTGATATACATATAAGCATGGAAACCAGAGCGGATGCGGTCTTAAGAGACCGCGACATCCTCCCCAAGTACCGCCGGGCAGGAGTTGTCCATGTATACGTAGGGGTGGAAACGGTTCACCAGCAGACTTTGGATGCGTTCGGGAAGGGCACAACAACCGGGCAGTCCCGGGAAGCCATCAGGTTATTGAATGAGCATGGCATCATCACCGAGTGTTCATTCATCCTGGGCAGCCCCGATGAGACTGAGGAGAATATCGACAACACCCTGTCAATCGCCTTAGAGTTCAATCCGGACCTGGCACACTTTTTGCTCCTTGCTCCGTGGCCTTATACGGAACTCTATAACGAGGTAAGGAAATACATTGTTGAACATGATTATTCCAAATACCATTTTGTTTATCCTATAATAAAACCAAGACAGATGGAAACGGCCGGTTTATGGTCAAAAATTATTAACTGCTTCCGGGTGTTTTACCTGAACAAGACTCGGCAGACCATAAATATGGAAGATGGTTTTAAAAAATCATATATGATGAAGTCAATCCAAATCATGCACAGGCATTTCTTTGTGAGTAATTTCGGAAAGGGTGCCATATCCCTTCCTAAAGAAATGGGCAGTCTGATAGAGGCCATGATCGGCCAGTTTAATGGGGGTGAGAAAAAGATGTCCGTTCAAACTGATATTGAAAGACTGTCAGAAGAGCTGGACAAGGATATCCTTGACTTCATAAACCGGGGTGTTGAACACCATGACGAGGAAGGATTCAATGAACTGGCGTTACGCCAGTTCCGACTCCAGTATCACGCTAATCCGGTCTACCGCGAATACTGTGACAAACAGGGAGTCTCACCGGATAAAATCAAACACTGGAGTGAAATTCCGGCTATTCCCACTTCAGCTTTCAAACAGCATGTAATTGCTTCCTTTCCGTTAAAAGATGCCGAACTGGCGCTCTTAACCAGCGGTACCACCGATCCCGGCATGAGAGGTAAAATTTACAGGGATAAGAGCAGTTTGCAAATGATCCTGCGGGCTAACCGCCTGATTACCAAAGCATTCCTCTTTCCTGACACGGACAAAATGCGTATCCTTCTGCTGGTGCCTTCACCGAAAGTGGCCCCGGCCATGGCTATGGCTTTTGGCCTGGAACAGCTGAAA
>DYZU01000004.1 GCA_022735835.1 Thermincola sp.
AGACGAATGGGAAGCCACGAAATAGTTGCTCGTAAAAGCTACCGGCTTGGGGATTCGAATCGGGTGCTGTTCAAATAAGCCCCTCCGCCCAAGCTTTTAGTCCACCATCGCCGCCGGACGGCGATCCTTTCATGGACTGATGCCACCTACAGCGGTTGTAAAAGAGGCCGAACGCGTGGCAGGACGTTCACCGTCAAACCAGGCAAGGTAACTGCTGCAGATGCTAGGGCGGCAATAGCCGGAGCGGAACAAACAGTACTGCTAGCAGAGAGGATAATCGGAAGTCCGCAGGCATCTGGGGTGCTGCTCGCGAATGCAAGGGAACATCTCGCTGCAGCCAGGGAAGCGTACGCGAATGGAAAGTACGGGGGAGCTTATGGATTGGCGACATCGGCGATGGAGCTCGCCCTGAATGCCATGAAGACTTACCTGATACAATGACTCGTTTTTAACCGAGTGTTATAGCGCCCGTCTCCTTCTCGGTCTTGAGCACGAAGTAGTAGTGGTAACATCCTCAGATTGAGACCCAACTAACTTGAGTTTGTGCCAAAAATAGGTTTAAACTGGGCTTTCTCTGGGAGTTTGTAATTTACGTAAAGTACTGAATGTACAGCTGGGCCCAAGTCACCCACCTCTCAGTCGGTACCTCGTTATTACGGCCTAAGGCGTAGACCCAGCCGCTGTACACCAGCGTCGTCGCAAGATCCACCATCTCCTTCGAGCCAGAGGGAGGCCGTATCCCTGCCTGGATCCCCTCATCGGCACACTTGCGCGTTTGGATCCACTCCCCCCACCAGCCCGTCATCCAGACCTCTGGGTCATCGCTCGGGGGCATCACGTTGTCGATGAGTTGATCTAAGAAACGATAAGCGCCGTTATTGATGAGGAAATCCTCCAGACTCGGGTGGGGGTTCCCGTCGTTCCGCACGATGAAGGCCGGGCTCCTGGGCTGGTAATAGTACACCTGCCCCTCGAAATGATCGTGGAGCGCGTCCCAGAGCTTGTAGCCGAACTCCTCCCTGTAGTGGATTTCGTAGTACCTTCGAGCGTTGTCGTGGTGGGGGTAGGTTGTGACGTCGCCCCAGTAGTGGGA
>DYZU01000031.1 GCA_022735835.1 Thermincola sp.
CGCGCCGGATTTCTCTCACCATATCCTCTTTTTCGGCAGGTGTTAACTGCCGGTCGTGTTTGATCATGTTGAGTACACCCATCAAACCACTCTCCTTATACTGCTTTCCCAATCGTGATTTCGGCTTTTTCCTGTCCCTTGAGACAGGAAATAATTTTAACTCTTGCTTCCGTTACAATTCTGTCGTTGGTAAACACTCCGCCGCGCTGCAGGCCGTCCAGGAACGCCTTCAGGTAGTTGTCCAGGTCGCCCCGGCGGCCTTCAGGGATATGTACTGCTGCATCAACAGATATATTGTCCCAGTGCAGGGGCCGGGGCCGGACAGTGTAGCAGTGCCCGGCTATGGTATCCAGATAATCCAGGTACTGCTGCGCCCTTGGTTTGACGTATTTCCCGCGCCGGGTCATGCGAACCATAGGAACAGGCCGACCAGGGATAATCAGTGTTATCTTCTCCAACACCAATTCCCCCTCACGCCCAGAACTTCAGCCTGCTCAGAAAACCGCTTTTTCCAAAGCTCCAACTGCCCGGCCTTATCGTATTGGGGAACCATGCGTCCACCACGCCGGAAACATACGGCACCATCGCACCCTTGCCGGGGCTGTGGTTCTTTATGTACGGCACCACTACTGACACCGGTGCCCCCATTATGTCCACATATTTCTGTTTTTTGCCGGGCTGGCGGTTGTTGATCACTACTTCAAAACGGTTGCTGCTGACTATACCGTAACTCTTGATGTATTCAAGCAGGATAGCGCCGCGGATGCCGATATACTGTTCGGGTGTTATTACGAACAGTGTGGTAGTGCTGTTCTGGACGGCAGTCAGCGATCCCTCGGTGGGCTGGGATGACGTGTCCACGATCACCAGTTGAAAATTCTGCAAAAGCATTTTCAGTATGGTTTCTGTTATTGGCTTGGTCATAACGTCTGCCGCATGGGGCAAGCCGCCGGACAGCACGCCGTAAAGTTTTCCGCCGGGAACCTGAACATACTCCCCGGCCTTTTCCGGGTCCCTGGCGGCGTCCATGATACTCCTGTGTCTGTCAAAGTCAAACAGGGCGTGCATGGTCCCCGGTGAAAAGTCCATATCAACCACACAGGTATTGATCCCGCGCCGGGACGCTTCTTCCGCCAGCGCCAGGGTGAGCGAGGTTTTTCCGACACCGCCGCCCGCAGAC
>DYZU01000032.1 GCA_022735835.1 Thermincola sp.
CCGATGTTGTCTCCCGCCTGGGCCTGATCCAGCAGTTTGCGGAACATTTCCACTCCCGTCACGACTGTCTTCTTCCTCTCATCCCGCATCCCCACGATCTCCACTTCGTCTCCTACTTTGACGGTCCCCCGCTCCACACGACCTGTGGCCACGGTTCCACGGCCGGTAATGGAGAATACGTCCTCTACCGGCATCAGGAACGGTTTGTCAATGTCACGCTCCGGGGTCGGAATGTACCTGTCCACTTCGTCCATCAGTTTCCAGATACTGCTGCACCAGTCGCATTCACGCTTCCCGCAGCCGCATTCCAATGCCTTCAATGCCGACCCGGCCACGATGGGGATGTCGTCTCCCGGAAATTCGTATTCGCTCAGGAGTTCGCGTACTTCCATCTCTACCAGTTCCATCAGTTCCGGGTCATCTACCATGTCGGCCTTGTTCAGGTATACTACGATGTAAGGCACTCCTACCTGCCGCGCCAGCAGAATGTGTTCCCGGGTCTGCGGCATCGGTCCGTCAGCCGCCGATACTACCAGGATGGCGCCGTCCATCTGGGCCGCTCCCGTGATCATGTTCTTTACATAGTCGGCGTGGCCCGGGCAGTCCACGTGGGCATAGTGACGGGCATCGGTCTCATATTCCACGTGAGCGGTATTAATCGTAATACCTCTTTCTCTCTCCTCCGGGGCGTTGTCGATTTCGTCGTACCTCTTGACTTGCGCTTTGCCCTGGGTGGCCAGGCAAAGGGTGATCGCTGCCGTCAGCGTGGTCTTGCCATGGTCTACGTGACCGATGGTTCCTACGTTAACGTGGGGTTTTGTACGCTCAAATTTTGCTTTTGCCATCTTAATCTTTCCTCCTTAAAGCCTTTTAAGAATTTTCTTTTATTCAACGGTCACTGGTCACCTGACCACTGACCACTGAATTATCCTTGCCGCTTGGCAATAATACCTTCTGCAATATTCTTGGGAACCTCTTCATAATGGGACATCTGCATTGTATACGTTCCGCGCCCCTGAGTCCTGGAGCGAAGGTCCGTGGCGTAGCCAAACATCTCTGACAGGGGTACAAAGGCTCTGATTACCTGGGAATTACCCCTGGGCTCCATCCCTTCAATTTTGCCGCGGCGGGAATTTATGTCTCCCATGACATCTCCCATATACTCTTCCGGGACCACAACCTCAACCTTCATCACAGGTTCCAAAATAACGGGCTGCGCCTTCACCGCCCCGTTTTTGAAGGCCAGTGAACCGGCAATCTTAAAGGCCATTTCCGAAGAGTCAACGTCATGGTATGAACCGTCGTAAAGAGTTGCCCTGATGTCAATGGCGGGATAACCGGCAATGATCCCGTTTTCCATGGCTTCTTTGATCCCTGCTTCGACTGGAGCTATATATTCCTTGGGAACCACGCCGCCCACAATCTTGTTGACAAATTCAAACCCGCTGCCCGGCGGCAGTGGCTCAAATTCAACCCAAACGTGGCCGTACTGGCCGCGGCCGCCTGACTGGCGGACAAACTTGCCTTCCGCCTTAACGGTCCCTTTGATGGTTTCCTTATAGGCAACCTGGGGACGGCCGACATTGGCGTCAACCTTAAACTCGCGGAGCATCCTGTCAACAATTATTTCCAAATGCAGTTCTCCCATTCCTGAGATAATGGTCTGTCCTGTTTCCTGGTCAGTGCGCATCCGGAATGTAGGGTCCTCTTCCGCCAATCTCTGCAGGGCTATACCCATTTTCTCCTGGTCGGCCTTGGTTTTCGGTTCAATCGCCACATCTATAACCGGCTCGGGAAATTCCATTTTTTCAAGGATAATGGGCATCTTCTCATCACAAAGAGTATCACCGGTGGAGACATCCTTGAGACCAACGGCCGCCGCGATATCTCCGGTGTAAACCTCGCTGATCTCTTCCCTGTGATTAGCATGCATCTGCAGAATGCGCCCGATCCTCTCTTTTTTGTTTTTTGTTGAATTAAAGATGTAAGAACCGGATTTCAGTACTCCCGAATATACCCGGAAAAATGCCAGCTTGCCGACATAAGGGTCAGCCATGATCTTGAACGCCAGGGCAGAAAACGGCGCGTCATCTCTGGCCTCTCTCCTGTCTTCGACCCCGGTTTCGGGATTCACGCCTTTAATGGCCGGAATATCCACAGGGGCCGGCATATAGTCTACCACCGCGTCTAAGAGCGGCTGAACCCCTTTGTTCTTGAAAGCGGACCCGCAGAGAACCGGAATCATTTTAACTGCTATTGTAGCTTTTCTGATTCCCTTTTTGATTTCGTCCTCGGTGAGTTCCTCGCCCTCCAAGTACTTCATCATCAGTTCCTCATCGGATTCGGCGACAGCTTCAATTAGTTTTTCGCGGTATTCGACGGCCATGCCTTTCAAGTCCTCGGGAATTTCCGTAATTTCACTGGTAGTCCCCAGGTCATCGGTATATATGATGGCCTTATTTGCAATTAAATCCACAACTCCCCGGAATTGATCCTCTGCTCCTATAGGAAGCTGTATGGCAACCGGGTTGGCGCCCAGTCTTTCCCTGATCATGTTCAGGCCTCTGAAAAAATCAGCCCCCACCCGGTCCATTTTATTTATGAAAGCAATACGGGGAACTCCGTATTTATCAGCCTGACGCCATACGGTTTCCGACTGGGGTTCCACTCCGCCTACCGAACAGAAAACTGCCACCGCCCCGTCGAGAACCCGTAATGACCTTTCCACCTCAACAGTAAAGTCCACGTGCCCAGGTGTGTCTATAATATTGATACGATGACCCTTCCACTGACAGGTAGTAGCAGCGGATGTAATGGTAATGCCGCGCTCCTGTTCCTGAACCATCCAGTCCATAGTAGCGGCGCCGTCATGAACTTCGCCGATTTTATGAACCCGGCCGGTATAAAACAGGATTCTTTCGGTAGTGGTTGTTTTGCCGGCGTCGATGTGGGCCATAATACCAATATTGCGCGTTCTTTCTAAACTGAATTGTCTAGCCACAACATATCCTCCTTTCTACCAGAGGTGAAAACACAAATATAAAACAATTTCACTGCCCTACCACCTATAGTGAGCAAAAGCCTTGTTGGCTTCAGCCATTTTATGAGTATCCTCTTTTTTCTTGACTGAGCCGCCGGTATTATTTGCTGCATCCATAATCTCAGCGGCCAGTTTCTCTTCCATGGTCTTTTCTCCGCCGCGCTTGCGGGAAAACTGGACCAACCAGCGCAAGCCAAGAGTCTGCCTGCGGTCCGAACGGACTTCAACCGGGACCTGGTAGTTAGCTCCACCTACCCGGCGGGCTTTAACTTCAAGGACAGGCATAATATTTTTCATAGCAGCTTCAAAAACCTCCAGCGGGTTTTTGCCTGTCTTTTCTCTGACTATATCAAAGGCGTTGTAACAGATGCGTTCGGCAACTCCTTTTTTGCCATCCAGCATAACCTGGTTAATCAGTTTGGTAACAACCTTGCTGTTGTATATAGGGTCTGGCAGAACTTCCCTCTTCGGAACGGAACCCCTTCTGGGCATTTCAGTTTCCCCCCTTTATCGGTTTAAATTGGTCTATCAATTTTATTATTATTTTTTGGGTTTTACTTTTTGGGTCTCTTGGCCCCGTACTTGGAACGTCCCTGGTTGCGGTTCTGAACTCCGGCGGTGTCCAAAGCGCCACGAACAATGTGATATCTTACACCCGGCAGGTCTTTAACCCGGCCTCCCCTGACCAGCACAACCGAGTGTTCCTGGAGGTTATGGCCGATTCCCGGAATATAAGAGGTAACCTCAATACCATTTGTTAATCTAACCCTTGCCACTTTACGCAAGGCGGAATTAGGCTTCTTGGGTGTGGTTGTATAAACCCTTGTACAAACCCCTCTTTTCTGGGGGGATTCCTTTAATGCCGGTGCCGTTGATTTTTTCTCCATCACTTCCCTGCCCTTACGAACCAACTGGCTGATGGTAGGCATCCAGTGCACCTCCTTCCCATAAAACTGCAATTAGGAAAAAATTTTGCCCCTCACCATGGCAAGGGGCAAAAATCAAACCTTTTTTGTTTGAATACCCCGAATCACGTATCCTATTCTTCAACTAAGGCTGCAGAAGCGCAACCCACCTCAATGCCACACGCTTTGCCCAGGTTTTTCATGGTATCTATCATAACAACCGGAATGCCTTTTTCCTGGCATTTCTGAAGCAGGGGTTTAACCACGTGCTGTTCAGCATCGGAAGCCACAAACACCTTTTTAGCAAGCCCCTTTTCCAGGGCCTTAAGAGTTTGTTTGGTGCCGACAGTTTTCTTCCTGGCACTTTCCAAGCCGCTAATGGGCATTATAACCCCTCCCTTCAAAAATCCAGACACTTTTAAATAATATCACTATTAATGAACACTGTCAAGATTTATCAGGTCCTCTTCTTTATTTCGCGGAACAATCTTTACGTTTCTGTAACGGGACATTCCTGTTCCGGCCGGTACAAGTTTACCTATTATCACATTTTCCTTGAGTCCCAATAGCGGGTCAAGCTTGCCTTTAATGGCCGCTTCGGTAAGCACGCGGGTGGTCTCCTGGAAAGATGCCGCTGACAGGAAAGAATCCGTAGCCAGTGAGGCTTTGGTAATTCCCAGGAGCACCGGACGGGCCGTTGCTGGTTGACCGCCGGCGGCAATCGTCCGGGCATTTTCCTCTTCAAAATCAAAGACATCGATAAGGCCCCCCGGCAGAAGTTCAGTGTCGCCGGGGTCTTCCACCTTAACTTTGCGCAGCATCTGCCGGACCATTACTTCGATATGCTTGTCATTAATGTCGACTCCCTGGAGGCGGTAAACCCTCTGCACCTCATGGACCAGGTACATCTGAACCCCTTTCAGCCCTTTTATCTTTAGCATGTCATGGGGATTTACCGAACCTTCCGTCAGCTCGTCACCGGCGAAAACGGTAGACCCGTCTTTTACTTTCAAACGGGCGCCGTAAGGAACCTGATAGTTATGCCGGTCCCCGTTGTCATTTACAATTTCGATCTCCCGGCGGCCTTTGACTTCCTGGATCCTAACCCGGCCGTCTATTTCGGCAATTACCGCCTGGCCCTTGGGTTTTCTGGCTTCAAAAAGTTCCTCGACCCTGGGAAGACCCTGGGTAATATCATCGCCGGCGACCCCGCCGGTGTGGAAGGTACGCATTGTCAGCTGGGTACCCGGTTCGCCGATGGACTGAGCCGCAATAATACCCACGGCTTCCCCGATATCCACCTGCCGGCCTGTGGCCAGGTTGCGGCCGTAGCATTTTTTGCACACGCCGTACCTGGTTTTGCAGGTCAGTACCGAACGTATTTTTACCTTATTAATACCGGCAGCTACGATTTTTTCGGCAGCAGACTCCATGATTTCGCTGTCTGCCTTTACAATAACTTCTCCGGTTTCAGGATGAACAATGTCGTCGATGGCAATCCTGCCTATGATCCTGTCCTCCAGCTTTTCAATAGTCTCGTTACCGTCTTTGATTTCTTCCACATCAATACCGTTAGTGGTGCCGCAGTCTTCCTCACGGACAATCACGTCCTGAGCGACATCCACCAGCCTTCTGGTCAGGTATCCCGAGTCGGCGGTCCGGAGAGCCGTGTCGGCCAAACCCTTCCTGGCCCCGTGGGTGGAAATGAAATATTCCAGTACGGTCAATCCCTCGCGGAAATTAGCCTTGATGGGGAGGTCAATAATCCGTCCGGAGGGATCGGCCATGAGCCCCCGCATTCCCGCCAACTGCCGGATCTGCTGGATATTACCGCGTGCTCCTGAGGTCGCCATCATGTAAACCGGATTAAACTTATCCAGGATCTCCAGCAGCGCTTCGGTAACTTTTTCGGTGGATTCGTTCCATATCCCGATAACTTTTTGATAACGTTCTTCTTCTGTAATTAACCCCCTGCGATACTGCTGTTCGACCAGCTCGACTTCCCTTTCGGCTTCTCCCAAAATATCTTTCTTGCTTTCCGGGATGATAATATCGGTGATCCCGATGGTAATTCCGGCTTTGGTCGCGTACGAATAACCGACTTTCTTCAGCCCGTCCAGCAGGGCGGCTGTTTTTGAATAGCCAAGCTCCCTGTATGCTCTGGCCACAATGTTGCCTAGCACCTTCTTGCTGGCGACTTCATTGATAAACCCGAGTTCCGGGGGGATTACTTCGTTAAATATCACTCTCCCAATGGTGGTTTCAAGCAAAGTCCCGTCGGGCTGTCTGACCTTAACCCTGGCATGCAGGTCGGCGCTGCCGGTTTGATATGCCATAATCGCTTCAAAGGAATCCCGCAGAACCTTGCCCTCACCCTTGGCCCCCTCTTTCTCCAAAGTCAGGTAATAACAGCCGAGGACCATGTCCTGAGTAGGAATGGCCACCGGGCGGCCGTCTTTGGGATTAAGGATGTTATGGGCCGAAAGCATCAGGAGTCTCGCCTCGGCCTGGGCTTCGGCCGACAGCGGCACGTGAACGGCCATCTGGTCCCCGTCAAAGTCCGCGTTATAAGCCGTACACACCATCGGATGAATCTGAATAGCCCTACCCTCCACCAGTACCGGCTCAAAGGCCTGAATACCCAGCCTGTGCAGGGTGGGGGCCCGGTTCAAGAGAACCGGGTGTTCCTTGATTACTTCCTCCAGGACATCCCAAACCTCCGGGCGGAC
>DYZU01000033.1 GCA_022735835.1 Thermincola sp.
AAAAGAAAGGCTGCCCCAGTTACTTATGGGACAGACCCAATGGCCTAATTTTGCCCGGGCTTCAGACAAACACCATGCCCATAAAGTTGAGTTCTGTCTCTACGGGCCATTGAACATGTACGCCCAACTTCCTGGCCAGGGTTGTTACATCTATGCCGAAACCGGTTATTCCGGGGTGCGCCTCCAGCGGCTTCCGGCACGGTTCCCCGGGGGGCGGACATTCGGCACAGAGTTTGCAGCCTCCCACGGTGAGTCCGAAAGCCAGATGGTTGATTTTCTCGCAGGCAATCTTTTCAAAGGCGCTGATTATTTTCATCAGTTCATTTTGCGGTTTAAACCGGCGCACTTCCGACATGGTTTCTTCAGTGCAAGGGATTGTCAGGACTACCAAAACCCCGCCCTGATATTTGGACAGGGCTTTTCGGATAAAGTCGATTTCCGGGAGGTTCGGCGGGCAGAATTTGTTGCGGCCGTAGTTGGGACAAGGCGGTATCATACATTTCAGGCGGACTCTTTCTTCCACTTCCACATCCGAGATGGCAAACCCGAAAACTCTAACCCTGGGGTCTTTGTTTTCATCTTCCAGCAGGGCCACCAAATCATGAACAGACATTTTACACTCCTCCCAAAGTCAATATGCTCCCTGGATTCGGAGTTCCTCTCCTTCAGCCAGGAAGTCATCCTGGTCTACTACCCCGTAAGCCGGAACAGTAACAAAGTTCTCCTCGTCCCAGGGTCCGTAGACAAGCTTTCTCAGGTATTCCAGGTTCCCCATGGTCTCCAGGCAGGGCAAATTAAAAATTCCGGCGAATTCCTTCGTTTTTTGCAGTGTTGAGGTAGTTCGCGGATGCCCCGTATGTATATACATCATGCGCCGGTAATTTTCGAACATCATGCGGAAAATCCTGAAGGCTTTCCCGGGACCGAACTGGACGCAGCTCCGTTCATACTCCTGAATAATCATGCGTTCCCCTTCAACCCAACCGCCGGAAAAATAAAAAGTTTGTTTGTCCGTTTTTTGCAATTCGTTGTATTTGTTCCTGGAACCCAGCAAAACCGGCAGGCAGTCGTGAACCCGGGGTATTACCACCGGGCAGTCCGGGGCTTTTATTCCTGTTAAGGCCCCCCCGCACAGACCGAAACCGAGAATCACCAGCGAGTATCCGGAAGTTCTGGCCAAAGCCTCGCTTATTTCCTGATGGAGCTTATGGGGGTGATAATGCAGGCCCATGGCCAGGTACTCGATATCATATTCGGTCGGCGGCGCCAGGAGCGCCATTTCTTCTTGGAAAACGTCACAGAAAAGCAGTTTTATCCTCTTGTAGGTCATAAAAGCCAGCACCTCACTTCGAACTTTTATCCGCAGTATAACATGCCAAGCCGTTTTTATCAACGTCCCCCCTGTCATGTCATCCGGGAAAAGTTGGCGCTATCCCGGTAATATAAACCGTTTTATTACCTCAATCACGCCTTTATATGACGGATTTGCACAGACATAATCCGCTTCTTCCTTCAACCGGTCGGGGGCATTGGCCACCGCTATCCCTGTTCCGGCCACCCTGAACATCTCCAGGTCGTTCCAGCCATCCCCTATGGCAATAACCTCACCGGGGTCAATCCCCATTCTCCGGCACAGGCTGACCAGGGCCGCCCCTTTGGATGCTTGCGGGTGGTTGACATCTATAAAAAACGGCTTGGAATTGGCCAGGTAAACCCTGTCTCCAAAATGGCGGCGTAATTGTCCGGTCAGCCGGGATATCTCCTCTTCCTTGCCGCGTATGACTATCATGGTGGGGTCATCGGTGATCACCGTTTCCAGGGGTATCCTTCTGACAAAATTGACTTTCAGAGCTTCCGAGTATTTCCTCGATGCCTCATCGGGCGCATCGGTATATAAATTGTCCCTGACACCGACAAATCTCTGAACCGGATGCTCATTGGTAAACTTTAATACCTGGATGGCCAGGTCCATCGGCAACGGGAGCTGGCAGATCGTTTCACCCGTCAACGGGTCTTTAACGACAGCTCCGTTGGAAGCAATAACCGGCAAACTGACCTGCAACTCCCTTACAAATGGCAAGGCCGCAGGATACAAGCGCCCTGTGGCCACCACCAGCTCGACACCGTTTGACCGGCTTTTATTAATATATGAGAGTAAATCAGGCGTCACCCTGTATGTATCGTCAAGCAAGGTGCCGTCCAGGTCGGCGGCAAGCAATCGGTATTTTTTCATCAATTTATCTCCAGTCACAGGAAGTGTAAGCAGCCTACGCTATTTTCAGCAGGGCATTCAAAACGGCCACGGCAATGGTGCTCCCGCCCCTGGTCCCGGTAACTGTGACATAGGGGACAGGCGTTTCTATTAACATTTCTTTGGACTCCTTGGCCCCCACAAAACCGACCGGGGTTCCCACCACCAGGGCCGGCCGGAGCTCTCCTCTCCGTACCATGGCACAAAGTTCAAACAGGGCCGTGGGAGCGTTGCCGATGGCAATTATCCCTCCTTCCAGCCGGGGAGCGGCCTGGGCCATGGCTATCATCGCCCTGGTTTTGCCGGTCCTGCGGGCTTCTTCCACAATAACCGGGTCTTTTATCATGCATATTGTACTAATCCCGAACTGTTCCAACTTGACCGGATTTATTCCGGAGCGCAGCATCTGCACATCGGTAAATATCGGTTTTCCTGCCCGGATTGCCCGGACCCCGGCTGCCACGGCATCGGGGTGAATTTTTATCAACCCGGCCATAGCCAGGTCTCCGGTAGTATGTACTATCCTTTTTATAATCTGCCTTTCTCCTTCGGGAAGCTCCTTTAAGGCCGGCAGGGATTCTTCGATAATATCCATGCTGGTGTTTTCGATGGTCTTGGGCTCTTGAATAAACTGCATTTTATGAGACCTCCTCTATTCTGTCCAGAACGATGTCCACCAGCCTGTGATCGGCGCCCAGGTGGTTGGCCAGGACAATATCCACTTGGGGATTCTTTACTCTTTCGGCTCTGATGACTTCGGGAATATCCTTCTGCAAGTGGATTCCGTTATAGAGGAAAAAAGGAACAATCACTACTTTGGTGGCCCCGGCCCGGATCGCATTGTCCAGAGCTTCGGGCAGGTCGGGTTTGTTAAACTGGAGTGAAGCCACTTCGACAATCTCGCAACGGGACTTGGATTTTACCATTTCCCCGTATTTCTTTAAGGTCTCCAGCGCCTGGGGCGCTTTACTTCCATGACCCAAAACTATTACCGCCTTTTTCATTTCTATTTACTCCCCCTATTGCATTGTTCTTTTATCCTGTTTGCCTGGCTGACAACTTCCTGGATTTTATCGGTTACCGGCATCCCCCGGTACCCCGGTCTTTCAATGACCACTGCCGGAATATCTATTTGCCTCGCAGCCTTCAGCTTGGCGTCGGTCCCGCCGGTACGGCCGCTGTCTTTGGTAACCAGGACATCCGCTTTATACTCGCGGAACATGGCCAGGTTCATCTCATAACTGAACGGCCCCTGAACAGCAATAATATCTTTTGGCGCCAGGCCTATGGCCAGGCAGTGTTCCAGGATTTTAGGGTCCGGCAGCACTCTGGCCACAACTTTTCTGGAATACTCCCGCCCTGTCCTGACAAAAGGCTCGATGTTTTTGCTGCCAATGGTCAGAAAAATTGTTTCACCCAGTTCCGCCGCCAGTTCCGCGGCTTGCTCGTAACTGCCGGCCACGTATATCCTGTCATCCGGTTTTTCCGTCAATACGGGCGGCCTTTCATACCTGATGTAAGGTATCCCCATTCCATTCGCGGTTTTCCAGGCTGTCTCCGTAATCACCCTGGCATAAGGATGAGTGGCGTCCACAACCAGCCTGATATCCCGGTCAGTGATAAGCCGGGCCATTTCTCCGGCATCAAGCCGCCCGACCAGCAACTCCACCGGCGAGTCGTGCGGAATCATCCCGGCCCCGTAGCCGGAGACAACAGTTAACAAAACATCATGATTTTCGTTGGCAAGTGCGTCGGCTATCTCCCGTCCTTCCAGGGTACCGCCCAAAACCAGAATCATACGTTATATCCCCTTGGCGTGATCATAAACCTTGCGGTCCGGTAGCTTTGCCTGTTTCCAATCAACACAACCGTAAACATGTCTATAGGGTATTCCAGAAAATGTTCCAGGTCTGTCTTTATGACTTCTTCGTCACCGCGTTTGGCATTTCGAACTATCCCCACGGGAGTTGAAGGTGACTTGTACCTGAGAAAAATTTCCCTGGCCTTTTTAATCTGCTCTGTCCTCTTTTTGCTCACGGGGTTATAGAGTACTGTTACGAAATCGGCCTGCGCCGCGGCTGCCAGCCGTCTTTCAATGACTTCCCACGGTGTCAGCAGGTCACTGAGACTGATTACGGCAAAATCGTGCATCAGGGGAGCGCCCAGTGAGGAAGCGGCTGCATTGGCCGAGGTTATCCCGGGAATAATTTCCACTGCCAGCCGGTCGCTCATCTTTTCCTTTTCCAGCAGCTCCAGGGTGATTCCGGCCATCCCGTAAATCCCCGGGTCACCGCTGCTGACCACCGCCACATACCGGCCGCCAGCCGCCTTTTCAATAGCCAGGAGGGCGCGTTCAACCTCGCGTTTCATCCCGGAAGATATGATTTCTTTGTCCTTGATGAACTCGCCGAGAAGTTCAATATACTTATTGTAGCCTACAATTACCTCAGCCTCCCGGAGAACCCGGTAAGCCCGCAGGCTCATCTGGTCGGGGTCGCCGGGGCCTATCCCTACTACTGCCAGCTTCCCTCGGCCACTGCTGCTGTCACTCTCCCGTATTTCATCTTTGGCATGATCAGCGCCGAGGCCTCCCCCGCACCCAGTATCGCCGCAGGTTCGCATACTCCACCAACTCCTATCTTATCCTCAACTGTTGCAGAGAAACTCAGTTCGTTTCCGCGTTTTCTGATGACTTCCGAGATTTCCTCCCGGTCGAAGAATTCCACCGGCAGGCCTAACTCACTGCCGGCCTTGAGCAAGCCCTCTTCATTACACTTAATGTTTATGCTGCCCAGACTGCGGACTGAACTGATAGCCCGGCCTGTTTCCTCCAGGGCCGCCAGCACGGCGATTTTCACTTCCTCAGCCGTGGCTCCCCGGCGGCAGCCTATGCCTATGCTGAGGTTCCGCGGCCTCAGGAACAGGGTCCCGGCGGGAAAACTCCCGGCGGTCCTGTTGGTCACCAGGACTACCCGCCCTTCCTCTTTTCTGGCGGGGGAGTACTGGGCAAAATCTTTTAATTCGATATTTTCCGCCGGTTCCATGTCCAGCGGGGCTTCGCTGTATATAACCACCCGTCCGCCGTTGACAATGGAGGCGTTTACCTTCTTCACCAGCTCAAAGGGCTCAATCAGCCAGCCATGCTCCCGGGCCAGTACTTCGATAGCCGGAAGCCCGTGGACATCGGTGGCGGTGGTGATGACCGGGTTTGCTTGAAGGCCGCCGGCTATCAGGGCAGCCAGCTCGTTGGCTCTTCCCCAGTGCCCCGAGAGGGCACTGATGACATTCCTCCCCATTTCATCCATCACCACCACGGCCGGGTCAGCGGTCTTGTCTTTGATATAAGGAGCCGCCAGGCGGATTACAATTCCCAGGGCCATCACGCAAACAATTCCCTGGTACGCCGCAAACAACTCCCCAAAAAGCTCCTTGAGGGGTTTGCGATACGGGTACCGTTTCCCCTCGATCCGCAGCAGGGAAAATTTCCCGGGAATATAAAGGACCGCTTCATGCCGTCCACTTTCGGACAGCAGTTCCGCCGTTTTTTCGGCCATCCTCACTCCCTGTTTCGTCACGGCCACCACAGCTATTTTCAATTTGTACCCTCCCGGTAACCGTGGGAAAACCCAGGGTCATAGAGTTTAGATTTTTCGTACTGGCCACGAAAAATGTTGCCCACAATTATAAGGGCGGTTTTGGAGATTCCGGCCTCCTTTACCTTCTCTGCAATATCTGCCAGCGTACCGCGCACTATCTTCTGGTCAGGCCATGACGCTTTCTGGACGACAGCTATCGGGGTATCCTCCGCATATCCGTGCCGCAGCTGGTCAACCACGTCAGATATGGCATGCACGCTGAGGAAAATACACATGGTAGACCCGTGCCTGGCCAGTTCGGACAGTTTCTCCTTTTCGGGAACCGGAGTCCTGCCCTCCATCCTGGTCAGAATGACTGTCTGGGTAACGTCAGGGAGCGTATACTCCTGCTCCAGGGCGGCGGCGGCAGCCAGGAATGAGCTGACCCCCGGAATTACCTCAAAGGTGATCCCCCTTTCGGCCAGGGCATCCATCTGTTCCTGGATGGCCCCGTAGATGGCGGGGTCTCCGGTATGGACCCGGGCCACAGTTTTTCCTTCCCTGACGCCTCTCTCCATCACTTCCAGCACCTGGTCAAGGTCCATGGAAGCGCTGTTGTATATCTCCGCATCTTCTCTGGCATACCTGAGTACCTCCGGGTTAACCAGCGAACCGGCATAAATTACTATTCCCGCCCGCTGAATGGCCTTGATACCCTTAAGAGTGATAAGTTCCGGGTCTCCGGGCCCTGCTCCTACGAAATACACTTGCTTCACAGGCTCTTCCACCCCGCTTTCCTGACGATCATCACAGACATGTAGTCTTTTTCCCGGCCAATGAGTCCTTCTATATCCGCAGTGTAATACTGGTCATCATACCCGCAGCGGCTTATGTACACCGCCTTATCCAGCAGGTTCATCTCTTTCAGCAGCTCCGCCACCTGGTCATACTTGCGGTTTACCTTCATTAACACCACATTGTCGTAGTGTTCCAGGGCTTCCCTGATGGAAGAGATACCGTAGGCGGCAGGGATCACGGCCAGTTTTTCGTCCCCCTCGGTGAGAGGTTCGTTGATAAATGATGAACAGGCGGCAAATGCCGTGATACCGGGCACGGTCTCAATTTCAACGTCACTGTAATTCCTCTTGACCCGCTCCAGGATATAGGCATAAGTGCTGTAAAACATCGGGTCTCCGATGGTAATAAACGCCAGTGACTTGCCTTCCCGGGCCTTTTTCACCATCTTTTCGGCCGCGGCATCCCAGTGTCGTTCCAGCACCTCTTTGTCATGGGTCATCGGGAATATTAATTCCATCACCTCAAACTCCCGTTTGAGAGCCCCCGTGACAATTGACAGGGCCAGACTTTCCTTTTCGGCTTTGGACTTGGGAATACAAAGCACGTTAATGTCTTTTAAAATCCGGTAAGCTTTCAAGGTCAAAAGCTCCGGGTCGCCGGGTCCTACTCCTATACCATAAATCTTGCCGTTCATCCCATACCTCCGCCTTACTGCTTCTCTCCGCTAATTATATAAACGGGGTTATGGCTCCTGAACATGTGCATCCTGCCCAGGTCCACCGCCTTGGTTACACTGACCTGGGTAATGTCCAGGTCACTAAAATGAAACAGTCTCAGCATTTCCACCGCGGCCGTAAGGGTCTCCAGGACAACCGCGTTAATCACAACCCGCCCCCCACGGGGTAACTTGGCACACGCATATTCCAGGATCTCCTTAAATTGCCCGCCGCTCCCGCCTATGAAAACCCGGTCCGGAGCCGGCAGCCCGGCCAGCGCTTCCGGGGCGGTTCCGGGGCATAACCTGACATTGGCGGCGCCAAACAATTCAACGTTTTTTTTAATCAATTCCAGGGCCTCGTCATCTTTTTCCACCGCGTATATTTCGCCTTTTGACGCCGCCAGCGCCGCCTCCACGGACACGGAACCTGTCCCGGCCCCGATATCCCAGACTACATGGCTGTCCAGAAGCCTGGCCTTGGACAGCGTCACAGTCCGGATTTCCGCCTTGGTCATGGGAACCTGACCCCGCACAAACATTTCGTCGGGTATTCCGCCGGTTTTGTAAATCCACTGTCTGCTACTCATCAGCCATCACCAATCACCCACCGCTGTCAGTTATCAGCATCACACACCCGGAAGCGCCCACATTCTGCGGGATGCCGGCTAAATCATACTCTTCTATCCGCTCGTCTTCATAAGACAGGTTTTCGCATATATACACTTTCCGGTGGGAAATTCCGCCTGACACCAGTTCCCTGGCAATTACGCCGGGAGTTTTTTGCGGGTCTGTCAGGACGATTACCTTGGAATTTAGCCTGACCAGTTCCGCCAGGCCTTCCATATTCCGGCCGTGTACGCTGTAAAATACCGCGTCCTGCCAGGAAATACACAGCCTGGCACAGGCCAGCTGGACTGAACTTATGCCCGGGACCACCTGGAGTTCTTCCCGCGGAAAATGCTTTTTCAGGTACTCCAGGATCCCGTAGAAACCCGGGTCTCCGGATGCCAAAACGGCAACCACCCGGTCCCGCCGGCGGTCCTCGATAAACTTAACCATTTCCTTCAGGTTGTTCCTGACAGGATAGCTCTCCTTGCCCAGGCCCGCAAAAGGCGCGAGAATCCGCTCGCCTCCGACCAGCACATCGGAACTCTTAATCAAAGCTACGGCTAAAGGTGTTATATAGTCCGGGTTGCCCGGTCCTATGCCGATGACCCGGATTGGATTCGCCAATTCATTTCCCTCCCGATTTCCAGGGCATTATGGTCTACCGCCAGGACTTCCCCACCCATAGTGAACATAACCACTCCGACTCTGAGCTCTCCGAAGACGTGCTCCATGGCCCTTTGGGCTGCCCTGGCCGCTATCATGGGCATTACTCCCATCAAATGGTTGTGCCGCAGTATTTCCAGGGCGTTTTCCGAGGTGTTGGCCTTCAGCAACTCCCCTATTACCCGAGGTTCCGCCCCCAGTAAGGCGGCATAAGCGGCCAGGGTTTCCAGCCTGGCATCAGAGACCTTGTTGTGGGTATGAAAACACCCGGCGGCAATTTTGGTAAGTTTACTGTGATGCCCTGTCAGGATGACGTTTTTAATGCCCAGGTCCACACAGGCAGTAAGCATATATCCTGCAAAATTACTCATCTGGATTACGGCTTCGGAAGGAATGCCCAATTTCTCCACCGCCCACTTTTCCCCCAGCCTGCCCGGAGTGAGGCAGACAGATGAGAATCCATAAGCCTTGGCCATGGATATCTGCGGCACCAGGGACTTTTTAAAGGCCTCCTCGGACATGGGTTCAACGATCCCGGTAGTACCGAGGATGGAAATTCCGCCTTCAATCCCCAGCTTCGGGTTAAGAGTCTTGCGGGCCGCTTCGGCTCCTCCCGGTACGCTGACCTCAATCCTGACCCCTACCCCCTCCGGCACGTACTCCCTCACCGCTTCCGTAATCATCTGCCGCGGTACGGGGTTGATGGCGGCTTCCCCGACCGGCACCTGCAGTCCCGGCTTCGTGACCAGTCCCACTCCGGCGCCGCCGTTTATCATGATGCCTTCCCCGCCCTTACTGACCGTGACGACAATGTCCAAACCGCTGGTTATGTCAGGGTCGTCTCCGCCGTCCTTGACCACAACGGCCTGCGCCGAACCGTTCTGCAGGATTACGGATTTAACAGGGACAATGATTTCCTGTCCCCGGGGATTTATAATCCTGGCCTTTTGAATTATTTCATTCCTGAACAGCATTATGGCCGCAGCCTGAGCTGCCGCAGCCGCACCGGCCCCGGTGGTGATACCGGGACGCAGTTCTTTTTTAACGGGCATGCCTTTCTCCTTCCCTTTTTACAGCAGATATCACCATGCGCCGGGCTTCCCCGATAGTCAATGGCAGCTTATCTATCAACAAATTGTCTTTCTTAAACAGGATTTCACCCAGATGAGCTACCCTGGGAAGCCTTAACTGGGCATTTCTCAGCCGTTCTTTCTGGTTAAACACTTCCTGCGGGGTTCCCGCCAGAAGAATTCCTCCTTTAAAAAGAACAAAAACCCGGTCGGCATATAAAGGTACCAAGTCAACATCATGAGTAGCCATAAATATAGTGATCCGTTCTTCTTTATTCAGTTTTACCAGCAGCCGCATGATCTCCCGGGCTCCGGCGGGGTCGAGACCGGCGGTGGGCTCGTCAAGGATGATAACTTCCGGCTTCATGGCCAGCACACCGGCTATGGATGCCCTTTTCTTTTGTCCGTAGCTCAGGTAATGTATCGGTTTATTTAACAGGTGGGGAATTCCTACCATCTCGAGGGCCGCCTTAACTCTCCGGGCCACCTCGGCGGAATCAAGTTTGAGGTTGACAGGGCCAAAAGCCACATCTTCTCCTACGGTGGGAGCAAACAACTGGTCATTGGGGTCCTGAAATACAAATCCTATCTTCCGGTAGAGCTCTTCTTTGGAATATTCTTTTATGGGCCTGCCGTCCACCCGGATTTCTCCCCGCCCCGGTTTAAGGAGGCCGGTGATAACCTTAAAAAGCGTTGTTTTTCCGGAGCCATTGGACCCAAGCAGGATGACAAACTGTCCTTTTGGGATGGCAATGTCGGTTCCCTGGAGGGCATTAGTGCCGTCATGGTAGGTATAATGTACCTGCTGTGCCTCCAAAATCATTTTTCTTCCCCCTATACGCTGACTACTACCAGAACAAAAAGCACAATTAAACTGGATACCAGGTATTTGGTCTGGAGCTTGCTCCAATTTTTGAAGTCGTAGCCCGTTATATTCCCGTTGTAAGCCCGGACCTGCATGGCGGAAAAAGTACTTTCCGCCCTGTCGTAAGCCCTGATAAACACCATCCCCATCAGGGTAGCAGTTGATCTGATGGCCTGTTTCCAGCCGGATATCTTTCTCCACGCGGGATATCCCAGTCTTAAGGTTTGAGCCTGGCGGATACGCATCCCCTCATCCCAAAGCACAAAAAGATACCTGTATGTAAGTAGCAGTATTTCCACGATAACCCTGGGCACCCTGAGCCAAATCAGGGCATACCCCAGTTCATGAATTGGCGTGGTGAAGCTGAGAAGCATAAGCATGGCCACACTTCCCGCAATCCTGGCCAGCACGGTAGTACCAAGGTAAAAACCCTCCCAATACCCTGCCAGCTTCAAACCCGCAATATCCAGGATAAACATCTGGCGGCCTTCCTGGAAAAATACCATTACCCAGAAAACCACGGTACCCAACGCCAAAGGGGGGAGCAACCTGCTAAAAATCAGGCGGAACGGTATTTTTACTGCTAACATTGACAGTATAGCCAGGACAAACACCCCCAGCTGCAGCCTGGAACCGGGCAGGCCAATGACAGCCCCGAGAGTGACGATACTCAAAATCACTTTTACCCTGGCATCCATTCTGGTAAACACATTATCTTTTTGGGCAATGGCGTCTACCGCCAGGTAAGCTTCCCCGACCATTTTTTAACCCGCCTTTTCACAAAAGATTTTTCTCCAGTAGTAGCCAAATACCGTGCCTGCCACAAATCCACCGGCCGCAAAAATGAACAGCCCCAGATTGCCCTCACTGATATCGATTAACGGTTCCCGGGCAGTAACCCCGGCAACCTCCTCCATTTTGCGGTCCACCAGGTCGTCGGTCCCCTGCCATTTTTCACCGGCATAAGCCGTTAACGGGAAAAGCAGGCCCAATATCAGGATTAAAGCAACAGCCGCTTTTTTAAGCCTCATTGCCGGCCTCCTCCCCATGGGATTCTTTAATTATCCCCAGGTTTCTCAGGATATCCGGTCTCACCCTGGCAATATAGCTGACCATGCCCCCCGTGACCAGGCCTTCCAGCAGAGCCAACGGCAGCTGGGTCGGCATAAAAAGTACGAAAAAGGTCATAAACGCCTTCCCGACTGACATTCCGTGAGTTCCGGGCATACCCGTTGCCAACTGCAGCGAAGTGGTGACATAAACCGCCAGGTCACCTACAATTCCTGCTAAACAGGCGGCAATACCCAGAGACAGGCCCATCTTCCGGCCCAGCCTGAACATACCGTAACTGGCCAGGGAACCCATCAATCCCATGGAAAAGGCATTTGCCCCCAGTGTGGTCAATCCCCCGTGCGCAAACAACAGTGCCTGTAAAATCAAGGCAATTACTCCCAGAATCATGCTCACAAATGGTCCTACCAAAATTGCCGCCATCGGGGTCCCTGCGGGATGGGAGGAAGTCCCGGTGATGGGCACCGGGATAGGCAGCAGGGAAATGAAAAACACCGCCGCCCCCACCAGTCCCAGCAAAGGCTTAAACATTAGCGCCTTCTTGGACCTTTCGGCTATATCGTACAACCCTTTGGCCACAAAAACAGATGCCGCTCCATACCAACCAACAGCCCATTTTCCCACCAGAAATCCATCCTGTATGTGCATAAGGTTACACTCCAATCTTCGCAAGATGACCTAAGACAGTCAGTAAAACTAAAATCCCCCAGTCCCGGTAGACTGAGGGAAGAATAGATAAATTCCTCTTAATCGTCCACCTCCCTTTCGATCGAAGGTACAATCGGCGCACCTTGGACAGGCAGGTCTCCTGACTCGCAGTTCATTGTCCCCCGCGCCTTCCCAGGCCTGCGGCCAAGTGGCATAATGCGGGTTTCTCCCTGTTACAGTGGCGGGACCGTGCTGGATTCTCACCAGCTTCCCTTTTCAACTCCGAAGAGTCACCTATCCGCGTATATTCTGTTGCTTGGTTAAATGTATTATAACATCTGAGACAAATTCCTGCAATAACTGAATTTAAATT
>DYZU01000034.1 GCA_022735835.1 Thermincola sp.
AGTCTATGCTTTTAGGGGTTAAATCTTAAATTATTTGTCCCTACATTTTTAGGGCTTCAAAAATTTCACCCCAGTATTTTCAAAGGTTTGCGGGTTTTTAAAGGCCATTTTTGCGTTCTAACTGACAAACTCAGGAAAATAAAAAAGAGGGGTTATTTCCCCTCTTTTGTTCTTCTCTTGTACTCCTGCCAGTACCGGTGGTTGTACTCCGGGTTTTCCTGCCGCCACAAGCTGAGATATTGGTTCTTTTGTTCCCTGCAGCTCCTGCAGGTAGCGTAAAACCTTCCGTCGGGCTTTATGTCCAGTTGGCCGCCACATTCAGGCAGGGCAAATGCCTTGCGCAATGCGCTGTCTGCGCCATTCGCGCATGTATCTGGATCTGCTTTTTGTCAATGTTTTTCTGCTCCTTTCTTTATTTCTTCATTTCTTCGCTGCACCTTCTTTTTTCACCGCACCTACACTTCCCGCAGGCATCCCGGAGCCTCGGTACCAGCACGCAGCCCAACTGCTCGACATAACCAAAATAGTCGTTTCCTGTCCGGCACATTATGCAGCCATCTTCGTCCTCAAAAATATGAACATTGATTCCGACAATGTATTCTTTGCCCGGCCTGTCCAGTTGGGCCGCGGCATGATGGACAATAGCAAAATCAACCAGCATCTGGTCTCTTTTCTTCAGGCCCGCTGCTCCACACCATTTGGCAAGAATATCCTCGCCCGTGAACTCGTTGATCCGCCTTGGCACGCTCATTTTTTACTCCCCTTTTTGATTGTCTTGATTTTCTCCCTACAGCACAGTTTTTTCAATCCCCGCAGCAATGCCCAGCAATATTCTGCGTTGACAGGGAATTTCTCAGCATGGGCTGATATATAGTGCTGCAGGGCATCGTAAGATATACCCCTGTTTTTGCGGCGGAGTACCACGTTTTTTAACGCCCTGCGCTGTTGTAACCGGAGTGTGTTCATGGTTTTTGACCCCCTTTTTAGAATTAGACTGAAGTCAGGGGCATGGTTTTGGCTAATCCATGCACACGTTCAAACTTAATCACCCATACCCAAGGGTTGGTGTCCCATGAATTAGGATTCCAGCCATACATTTCATTCCACATATACTGGAACGCTGTCCGGTACAACCCGTCTGACCAGCAGTCACCTTCCGGGTCTTTTTTAAACGGCACAACCCCTTCCGCCATCGCCCCTTCTTCCGTTATATCCTGCAACCGTTCTACCCTAACATCAACAACCCGAAGGAATATCCGTGCTGCTTCTTTTGGCATGTGTATTGAGGGGCGCCATTTTAAGCGCGGTTTTACCGTTTCTTCCATGCCTGGGTCAAAATCTGCTCTGTAGTGATATCCAACTGCATCTTTGAGCCATGTTTCTCGCACATAAAGGATGTCTCCGACTTGATAACGGGATTTTATGTTCCTGAAGCACTCACCCAATTCGTTGTGTTCAAAAGTGGCAATAAGCCCTTTTTTGACAAATATAACTTCCTCTCTATCTTCGTTGTGTCGCATCAGTTCTGGGTTAACACTTAAATCTTGAAGGCTCCAGTCATCGGGGTTTTTGTTTATTTCCTTCAATCCGTTAAGCCGCCTTGTCTCGGTTTTTCTGCCGTCCAAAATTGCCTGAACCATGGCAGTTTTAAAAATTATCGGTTTCATGTGTTTTCCTCCTCATCTTCGCTGTCGAAACCGAGAACCATTGCCCATTGGTTCAATGGCAGTGGTTCCTTGCCGAGCATGTCGAGGATGGCTTCTTCCGTCCCGCAGGCGCTGCAAATGTAAACATCTGCCCTCCTGCTCAAAGCGTTTCTTGCCAATTTTTTGTCCATGCGGTTGTGTCCGCATCTGGGACATGGAAAAACATCTCCGTTCTCCTGCAGCGGTATCAAGCTCTCGATGAGCTCCTTTGCCTGTTTGATCGTTCTTGCCATTGACATTCCTCCTTTTTTGTAATTTCAAAGGGAAGGGGCAACCCCTTCCCTTTCACAAACTCCTCTGCGTCCGCTGGTAGGCCGCGGAGTCCTTGATTGTTTTTGCGGCTTCGTCGCGGAACTTGCGGCTCAGTCTGGCCTGGTACGCCGGCGGCAGGAGGTCCTTGTCATTGCACTCCAGCAGCGCGATATTGGACATGAATTCTATGTCCTGCGTTGTGGGCACAATGCAGTCAAAGGCGTAGGTGAGGATTTCATCGTCCACTTCGCCTCTGCCGCGGTCCTCCATCAGTTCGATAGCCTTGTACACCACCGCGCTGATCTCAGCCTGGGTGTACCCGGCGCTTTTTAAGCCGATTTCTCTATAGACGCCGTCGCTGACGGAGGCTGCAACGCCTTCCGTTTTAAACAGCGTCTTAAACACTTCTATGCGTTCATCCTCGCTGTCGGGCGGGAGGAACGCGATCTTTTTGTCCAGCCTGCCGGGGCGTTTTATGGCCGCGTCCAGCAGGTCAGGACGGTTTGTGGCGGCCAGGATCACGATTTCGCCCCGGTGCGATGTGTCGCTGGCGAATTCCAGGAACATTTTAAATAAGTTGGAATCCACCCCGGTTGTGCCCTGGGACCGGCTGAATGCCTGGTCTATTTCGTCAATGAATAATATACAGGGCTTCATCGTCTTTACCCCTTCCAGGGCCTTGGCGAAATTCCTCTCGCAATTGCCCACGTACTGGCCCAGTATCCGGGAAGGGTTTAATTTGACAAAGTTGACCCCGGCCTCTTTTGCCGTCGCCA
>DYZU01000035.1 GCA_022735835.1 Thermincola sp.
CACGGATACTTTGCATCTGCCGGTATCTTTACTTCGTTCCGGCAGTGTGGGCATAGTTCATCAGCTAAAGTAATTTTGTTCATTTGAATTTACCTCACGGAAATTATGCTGACTGCTTCTTTGGTATTTTCTTCTGGCACTCACGACAAAGGATTCTTCCCCAATGCCGTTCGCTGTAGACTTTGATATTTTCTGCGTTTTCTGTGATGGCCAGAGTACATTCAGAGCAGTAAATGACAGGTTTATCGTCTCTGTTTTCAGGGGCGTTATTTTTGCCTGCAGCGGGTTTTGGTACCGGGGCAGGTATCTTTGTTTTGTTTTGTTTGTTATTGTCGTTTGTCGAGCCTGCAACGCTGTCCAGCACGTCCTGTTCAACTATTTCAAAGGCATTAACATACAAGTATCGCCTGAGATAAGTTTGAACAGCCCCTAAGTTTTGTACATCGTGACAGCCCTTTAATTGTGCAGTTGCCATTGGTGAATTAAATTCAATTATTTCGTCCGGTTTTTCAGCATTGATTATCCTTAATGTCGCTAAGTCTGCTGTAAAACTGACCACGCCAATCATTTTGTATTCAAGCATTAAGTTATTTATCTTTGGCATGAAATCGGCCAGTTCAAAATAGTCATACCCTACGTGTCGGTTCTGGCCGGACTTTCTTATGTTTGCTTCCTGCAAGTCAACTCGCGCAAATTGCAGTTTTTCGTAAATGTTCATTCTAAATCCCCCTTAATACTCACGGTGACATATTTCCCAATACCCACACTTTTCAGGACCACACAAGTAGTTATTCTCGTTCGGGTAAAATATCTGGTTATCGATCGCATGGGCTACTATGCCCATGGTTTTCAGGAACCGTTCTATGTCCTTCTGTGTCCGTTTCCCTTCCAGTGTCACTACCTTAGGTGTCTTGGTCTGCACCAGGTAATCCAGTTTCACCCCGGCCTCTTCTTTACCGTACAACGTCCGGTGTGCCATAGCATATGCGGTCAATTGTAAACTCTTGTTTATTTCGTTTTCTGACGGGCTTTTAGATGCAGTTTTTGTGTCCCTGATATATCCCTGGTCATCAAGCACGTCTATGTAACCCAGCAGAGAATATGGTGTATTCTCGAACTCCACCTCCACCTTCTGCTCTACGGCAACCGGCTGGACTGTCGGAGCCACTTCTTTGTGATAGAGTGTGGCAAGAGATATGGTTTCATCTTTTACTTTGCCTGGATCTTCGTCTTTCTCAAACTCAGTTTCGGGGGCCAGGGTTTCAAATTCCGCCGCAACTACTTCCTGTACTTCGGACAGTTTAACATCCTCGTGGGATTCAATTTTCTGGCTGTAGTTGTACTCCACGCCCTTGTGAACGCTCTTACCTTTTGTTAGTGCAGATTTTGGCGGGAGGATAAGGCCGTCGATGTAGCGATATTTATATTGAAGAGGACAGCGAATATACGTGTTTATCTGACTGACCGACAAATGAGATTTTGGCAGCATTTCATCTCATCCTTTCAGGCCAGGGACGCAAGGCTCCGCTCCGCTTGCGCCCCCGGCCGTTTAAAGTTACGCGAAATATTTCATCACTTCACTGTGTAGTTGAGCATAAATCTCGTGCGGCTTAACGGTGTCAATGCAGTGATTCGGGCAGTTGTATTCTCCGTGTTCTATTTCGTCCTTCACCAAGTCAGTGCCGCATATGGGACACATTTTGTTCACAGCACAGAAGTCAGTCCACTCGTCCCTGGTCAACCGGTCGTAGTGTTCTATCCTGCCCTCCTTTGTGCTGACGCGAATATCATCACCGTCCGCCTTGACGGTGTACGGCGGCTTCATCTTCTCCACAGGGGTGTATACGACCACCGTCCCGTCTGAACTCCGCCGGGTGAACGAACCACCCGTGATTTGTTTGATTCGCTCCAGTACGAAGTTGTACTGGTCAATAAGAGCATCCAGTTCATCCTGTTTTTCAAGCGGCAGTGCCATGTTTTTACCTCCCTTATTCCCATCTGGCCGGGCAGGATTTAAACCTGACCGGCAGGCGGTCCATCTTCTCCGGCCCTTTTGACAGCCGGGCCAGCAGTTTCCTTTCACGCTCTATGCGTTGCTGTTCTTTTATGTGTTTGGCGATTGATTTCGCCCACTTGAAAATGTTCACGGTATCGCCTCCAATGGTTAGCATTGACTTGCTCCTTTCGTCATGATATACTGTTAAGGGGTATTAATTTAACATCCACCTTTCATGCAGACCTTTGAGCCTGGCGGTTCGGGGTCTGTTCTTTATTTATTGCTCTAACCAGTTTTGGTATGTCTAAAGCATCAGCCATAGCAAGTTTATATTCTTCGATTGCTTTTTCCAATTCCATAATCGCCTCGGTGCAGCTCATGGCACAGTCCATTTCGTCCGGCGTGATTACCCCGTCCCGGGCTATTTTTGTTAATAACGGGCGGTGTTTTTCAACCTCGTTCAGCCAGTGTTTGATTTCCAATGCCGTTTCAGATAAAGGCCTTTTCTTTATTTTGTAGCAGTATGTCTGGCCTATGGCGCATTCCTCGGAACAGTACCAGGCTGTAAGCTGTGGTCTGCGACATATATCGGCGATTCTTTTTGCAGTCTCTGGCGAGGCAGGGATTTTGAATGATTCGATTCTGCTCAGTGTCGTCCTGTCACATGGTATGTGCAGTGCGACGTATTCCTGCGACAGTCCGGCCTGTTCGCGTGCTGTTTTGTACATTGTCTCCACCCTCCTTTCCGGTTTAAGATATAGATAAACTTAACTCACTATCTTCAGTAACTGCACCTTGCTAGCCCGGATTTTGCCGTCTGTATTGTAAGGTACGCATACGCCAGGCAGCCATTCCCATCGAATAAGGCATTTCCATATGCCCATGTCGTTATAATCCGGGCAAATTCTCTTAACCCAGTCGAGTGTAGCAACATTTATACCGCAAGCACACTCAATAGTCCGATCATAGTTGACCACTTCTTCTATAATCGAGCCTGGCTCAATTTTCCACTTTGGGTTAGGGGTATAACAAATTTCAAAAATTTTATATGCCACAATACCTTCCGGGATAGTCTCAAAGTTTTCAGTAATGTAGCTGATTGGGTCAAGCAATCCCTGGGTTCCAGACAAGTTAGTTTCTCGCAGGTCAGCCCCCTCCAAGTTAGCCCCCTCCAGATTGGCTCCCTGCAGGTTGGAGTTTCGCAGGTTGGCCCCCGCCAGGTCGGTTCCCTGTAAGTTAGCCCCCTCCAGATTGGCTCCCTCGAAATTGGCTCTCCGCAGGTTGGCTCCACCAAAATTAGCTTCCCGCAGATTGGCTACCCGCAGGTCAGCTCCATCAAAATTAACTTCCCGCAGGTTGGCTCGCCGCAGGTAGGCTCTCTCACCGTCTGGTTCGTTATTCAGCCATTTGCGGTGTTTTTCGAGTACACTGTTTAAGTCCATTACTTTTCACCTGCCTTTCGGTTTAAGATATAGACAAGCTAGAACGGTGCCACACTGTACCAAGCGAACGGCGTTCTAACTACTTGACCATCGTCCAGAATCTTTTCCACTACACCTTCTGCATAATATCCTTTACCCTCAGTTTCTTTAAGGCAATCTTCAAGGCTGATTTCAAACCAATCTTCTTTGTCGGCGTAGGTCTTATAGATGGTTTGTGTTGCTTTTGCCATCCTCTCTCACCCCCTTCTTTCCTCTGGCTGTCTCGCCTGAACGGTGTGGGCATTTACGCTGTTTTACCCTCTGCAGCGGGCGCGTAGCCACGGCTTATTTCTCCCTTCACGTTCTGGCCAGGAACACGGTTGACAAGTGGCTCAGCCAACCATATGACAAACACCGCTCAGGAGGCACAGCCAGAGGTATTCTCCCGCATCTACTCCCTCCGCTCAGCACCCCCAGTAAACCTTGTAGATATGTCCGCACTTACAGCCGTAAATATGTTCCTCGTCGTCTGTGTTAGCATGGTGAACATACAATAACGCGCAGTGTCTGTAGCTTTCTCCGCATTGGCAACGTTCGTCTGGGCTGAGATTAGTTGTGTCCCAACCCAGGCCGTCTTTCGTCAGGTACACCTTGACGTTTCCAAGCCACAGCCGGGTGATGTTGTTCCGCTTTAATTCTGTCATTATAGCTTTAATCATTATGTCTCTTACCTTCGGTTGCTGTGTAGCTAGGAATACTGATATTGCCGTTTCAACGTTAATTCTGATTTCGTCTAAGTTGATGACCATGTCCAACATCCCTTCTTTTTTTTGAAAAGACGTGGACAAGCTGTTTTATGCCCTTTGTGACTGCTTCTTAATATCGGTTGCTATCCTGTGCATGGCGCGGGCCATTAGCTTAGCGATAAATTCTTTTTGTTCTTTAGTCAGTTGTGGTTTCATGATGTGACACTCCTTATATTGGTGACACCGTTCAGCAACACTAAGAGCATAATAAAAAATGGTCTAATGGATAGTTTGGGAATCCCCTCTTAATGCCTTCGAGAAACTCTGGACTTGGTTTCTGCCGTTCACCTTTTAAAATCCGGCATGTCGTGCTTCGGCTTAATCCAAGTCGTTTGGCTAACTGAGAGGAATTCCGTATTTTCTCCTTTTCCATGACCATCTTTAGAGCCTCAACATCTATTTTCATAGAATCCACTCCTTTCTCTAGTTATATTGTTGTTTCCATTTGGTGTCACCTTTATAATATCATCTGTGTTTCTTGGTGTCAACACTTTTTTATGAAATTATTATAAAATTGTTGCTAGGCGGTTACAAATAAATTATTATTATATAAAGCAGTATTGTGGGAGTTGGTTTTGTGAGCAATATCGGCAAATTTATTAAGGAGCTTCGCGAGAAAAAAGGATTCTCCCAAAGACAATTAGCCTATCTGTCTGGTGTGAGCAACACAGAAATATCTCGTATTGAAAATGGCGAAAGAAAAAAACCCGATATAGAAATTCTTCAAAAAATAGCCAGGCCTCTAGGAGTTAATTATAAAACACTTTATGTAGTAGCGGGATATGTTAAAAATGAAGATAATATTGACGGTAAAATAAAAAGCGCCATTTCCGATGATCCCGAACTGCTTGAATTCTGGAATGAAATGACTGAGAGAGATAACCTGCAAATACTGTTCAAGCAAGTCAAAGACTTGCCCGATGAATCCATAAAAAGAATAATTAGGTATATAAAAATAGTCGAGGATGAAGAAGCCTTAGAAGATAATTAACCCACACATATTTGTGGGTTTTGTGCTGTATGGGGCTTTCGACATAATTTGACATGGAGTGTGCAGATGATTAACCAAATTCTACGGGATTATGATGTAAGATTCCATTTAGTCAAGCTTGGCCCCGGTGTATTGGGGTTTACCTATCGCTCCAGGCGCGGAAGGTATCATGTGTTTATCAGTGACGAATTGTCCCCGCCTGGAGTGGAAGCTGTCCTGTTGCATGAAACATATCATATTTTAAAACATCTGCCGAATATACCTTATATAATAGGGATAGACATGCAGGATACAGAAATAGAAAAAGAGGCTAATATTTACGTTTTTAAATTATAAAAAGGAATTGAATAAATAACCAGTTTGAAAGGGGGTGTAGTTATGTGCAGAAAAACGTTGATTGTACTTACAACAGTGTTACTGCTAATTATCGTCTCCAGCATCGCTGTTGCCGGTAATACAATACGTATTATTGTCAACGGCAAACAGATTTATTCCGATGTTCCGCCGTTCATTCAAAACGGCAGGACAATGGTGCCAATAAGATTTGTATCTGAAGCACTGCGGGCTAATGTACGATGGGACGAAGCGACTCAAACTGTTTTCGTCACCACGAACCCGGCACTGAAAACACTTTTTAAGGCGAGAGAATACTGGACAGTAACGGAATGGGCAACAGATGAAATGATGAAGGCTAATAACTATATAAAAAATGCTTTTATTGATATTCAAAATCCTGAATCATGGCTAACAAAAGCTGAAGATAGTCTCAATATAGTCAGTAGTTATGAAGAAGTTTTGTATTCAACAAAAACCGAAATTGCAAACAGTCTTTTGTCCATAAATCCCGGGTGGAAAGATTATGCTCAATCATTGGATATAGGATATATTACTGTAAACAATTTGAGAATAAGTTGCCAGAATACGATCAATAGTTTACGTGGTCAACTGCCAGCCACAAGTTCAAACTATAATTATATAGTTCAGGTGACAGATAACATCAAAGCGAATGCAGAAATTTTAAATCAGTTCAGCGATGTTCTTAAAGAACAAATAATGTGGGCTGTTAATGCCATTGAGTTGAATTTGTGAGCAAAAAAACAACCATGACTAAAAAATCATGGTTGTTTTTGTCCTCATCCTGCAGCTTACCGGCAGTGTAAAATAACCAAAATCCAGATCAAGGCCGTCAGGTGTAATATTTATCTTTTTTACCAGGCCACTTATCAGTTCCCTCTGTTCCATAACAGTCATGTTGGGCCATAGGTCGTTCAGGCTTAGTATAAGCTGTGACATGGCCCTGATGTTTTCGTTGTCCTGACAGGTCATGTTTTCCTGCTGCTCTACCTCTGCCAACTGTTCTTTGATTAGCCGTTCTTCTTCTAACAGTTCCGCGTTCTGTTCGCCCAACTGTTCCTCTGTAATACGTCCGTTGCGGAAAAGAGAGAACATGGCCTTCATTTCTTTTTTAATCCTCTGTAACTCCGCTTCAAGTCTTTTCTTCTGGCCGGCATAATCCGGCCTGTCCATCTCAACCAGCCTTTTGTATTCATGGATATAGGTTTCGATTATATCCGGGTCATCGGCCAGGTTCAATATTGCCGTGACAACAGCCGCTTCTACGGAATCCGCGTCAATTACCGGGCAGTCGCATTTCCGGCCTGCCGTGTAATCGTTCCGGGATGGACAGACATACCGCCTGACCAGATTATGGTTCCGTCCGTTGTACCGGATATTCAGGTTCTTCCCACAGAACGGGCATTTAATCATAGAGGATAACAGATGTTGACTGCCATGTGTCCTGGGTGCAACCTCACCTCGCCTGTCCAGCCATGCGTTTGCCTTGAGCCAGTTTTCTTCCGACACATACCGTTTTACCTTATCGTCAGCGAATACGTGCCGGGCATTGTATAAATTCCCTCCCCACCGGTACTTCATTATATAGATAGGATTCCTCACTATGCCGAGGACAGTATTTTTGCTCCATCGGTCTTTTCCTGTGGGAGACTTAATGCGCGGAACTTGATTATAATAGCACTCTATGACATGGTTAGCGCCGTGGCCGTTGGCAAAGGAATCAATAATAAAGCCAACATTTTTCATCAGGTTTTCGTTTGTAACAAGCTTTTTATTGACCAGTATAAAGCCATAGGGGACCGTTCCGCCGTTCCAGTTGCCCTTTTCTGCGTGACTGTACATATTAATCTTAACGTCCTTGGCTATCTTCTTTCGCTGATATTCCCCGGCGTCCACAAGGATATTCCTGACAAACTCACCTTCTATTGTTTCTGTCTCGATAACCTGAACCGCCGCCTTTAACCGGCACCCGCACGATTCAAGGATATTGGCGTTAACATGGAAGTCCAACACATTTCTACTGAACCTGGTTAGGTCGTAGACATACATATCTTTATAATGCGGAGTATTCTTATATTTTTGTACATTTTCCATCATGCGGGGGAAGTCTTTCCGGTCGGTGTCTTTGCCTGAATAGTCTAAGTCAATGTACCAGTCAATATCTTCTTCGCAATAACCATCCTCTGCCGCGAGTTTAATTATGGCCGCCTTTTGTGTTTCAGGACTTACCTTGTCGTCCTTTTTCCGAAATTTTGACACACGAATATACCCTGCGCACTTTGGCATTGTATCCCTCCAAAATAAAAAAACTGGTCTTACATAACCAGTATAACTCAAAGATACGTTTTTGGCAAGCACGCTCTGCCATCCTGACCGAAAACACATATTGGTCGGGGTAACAGGATTTGAACCTGCGGCCTTTCGGTCCCGAACCGAACGCGCTACCAAACTGCGCTATACCCCGCTGCGGAGATTATTATATCACCGGCCGTATTTTTTGTCAAATTAAAACCGGTTCCTGTAGATCACTTCCCGAATTCCATATTTCCTCCCCTCATCATTTTAACACAGAGGGCAAAAATCAGCATTAAAATCAGGGGTATTCCCGGCGGCAGTTTATAAAATTACCTTTGCCGGGCTAAAATGGGGGCTTGCAGGGCAAAATATGAAGCCAAAAAATAAAACCCACCGTTACAGTGTAACAGTGGGGAGTAATACCGCCTCATGCTTTCACAAGGGCGGGCGGCCCTGAAAAGGACCCCGTAGCTCAGAAAGTTCTTAGATAGAGACTCATAGAAATTATCCGCCGGAAACCCATGCCTTAAGGCATGGGAGGAGGCGGATTTTCTCCTTTCTATTGATTATTTTATTCAATAGTGGTATAATTAATCTTGAAAGGCAGGTGATATAATGCTTTGCACTCTCAAGATTAAACTTATACCAGATAACGAACAATTTAATGCTTTGCTTGAAACTATGAAGGTATTTAATCAAGCCTGCAACTATGCGAGCGAAATAGCTTTTAATTCTAAAACTTTTTCACAAGTTAAGTTGCATAAAATCGTTTATTATGATATTCGTGAGAAATTCGGCTTATCTGCTCAAATGGCTGTTAGAGTTATTGGCAAAGTTGTTGAAAGCTATCGTGCTGATAAGAAAACTCTGCATACCTTCAAAGAAACCGGCGCTATAGTATACGATGAACGAATATTATCTTTTAAAGGATTAGAGTATGTTTCAATCCTTACTTTGCATGGCAGAATCGAAGTACCGATGATTATCAGCAAATATCATCAGGGCCTGCTCGCTGGCAGGCGTGTCCGTGGGCAGGCGGATTTAATCCTGCAAAACGGCACATTTTATCTCCTCCTCGTTGTTGATGTTCCTGAAGGCAAGCCTAATTCTGAAAATGGTTTTATCGGCGTTGATTTAGGTATTGTAAATATTGCAGTTGATAGCACAGGAGAAGTATTCTCTGGTGATAAAGTTAACGGCCTTCGTAAACGTTACGCTAAACTTCGTGCTAAGCTTCAAAGTAAAGGCACTAAATCAGCTAAACGTTTGCTTAAGAAACGCTCAAAGAAAGAGAAGTTATTTGCCCGTGACGTTAACCATTGCATATCGAAGAAGATTGTTGCAAAGGCTAAGGCACTCGGTTGCGGGATTGCCCTTGAAGATTTAAAAGGCATCCGTGAATGCACCGAGAAAACGGTTAGAAAGTCTCAGCGTAGGCAACATTCTTCCTGGGCTTTTTATCAGCTTAGACAGTTTATCGAATACAAGGCTAAAATTGCTGGTGTACCTGTTGTATTGGTTGAACCAAAGAATACTTCTCGCACCTGCCCAGTTTGCGGGTATGTTGGCAAGGGAAATAGGCCGTCAAGGGATAAGTTTTGTTGTCAGGCTTGCGGTTACGCTGCGCCAGCCGACAATGTGGCTGCGGTCAACATTGGCCGTAGG